>DAOVXI010000077.1 GCA_030636245.1 Deltaproteobacteria bacterium | reverse complement strand
TGAATAAGGTCATCCCTTACGTTTGGTGGCATAAGCGCAAGGGGCAGAGCCAATACCACCGGCACGGCAGCAAAACAAGCCAGAAGTTTTTCAACTGAGGTCATACCGAATTTAAGATCTTTAATTAACGCGGCGATGATAAGAAAGACGCTCAGAACAAGGACGATGCCCCCGAGAGGCACAAGAAGCAGTGGCGTTAAGACACCAAAGTGACCAAGGGAAAAAACAAGGAGAGCAAGGCCTCCTATAAGAACAGCGCTGATCGAAAGCGCTTCTAGTAAAAATTCCCTGTTGTTATTCAAATATACCTACCCGCATAAAGGAGGCAATGCTTACGCCTCTTTTGCTATCCGTCTTATACGTTCCTGACTCTCCTCGACACTCTCGACACCTGTGTTCAGGATATGGCACTTTGCCGCTGAGAAGAGGTTGCGGAAGAACTTCTCCTGCGTTTCTTTACGCCTTACAAGAAGATAAGGGTTATAGTATGGTTCATAACCAAAATCACCCACGTTGTCACCGGCTCCGGAAAGCACCTGATACTTGCCCTCCTCCAGAACCTTGATAGCCTCATCCGGGTTAAGCTCAAGCTCCGCGGGGCTGTCCGGATCACGCCTTAAGAGTATAACGCTCTTGACCACAGCCCTCTCAATAAACTTATCCGGGCCGGCTATCCACTCGGGATCCAGAAGGGCACGTGAATTGCCAAAACTTGTAAAGTCGTCATTCTCAACATTCTCACATTTTGAACGCCTCAAGAGCGGCTCAAGGTTTGGAAAATCCTTTACCATATCGGTTCTCAGGTAAAACTTACGCTCAGAGATATCAGCTAAAGCTATGCCTTTTTTATAACGCACGAAGATCCAGTCATCAGAGTGGATCTTTCCGTCGGGGAGCTGCATAAGCCCCCATGTATGAGTTGACTTACCCGTACCGGTCGGAGCGATGATAACGATACCCTTGCCGTATACAACAGCGCAGGAGCCGTGAATAGAGTGCATATCATGTTGAGTTTCGAGTATGTCGGCGGCGATACCCAATGCCCACGACTTACACTGACCATAGTACTCTGTGTTTATAAATATAGCTGTCCGTGTTTCATGGTTATAATAAGCATGCGGCTCGTGACCCTCCACACCGTTGACGGCATATATGAGTCCATGGGGAAGTATGGTGTGAGTCCTCGGACCGGCAAACCAGTTCTCTACCCAGAAGTCGTACAGGTGATAGGAGTTGGTATGCAGCTTTATGGCGATACCGTGAATATTAGCGGTCCAATGATATATCTCCGGGTTATCATCAAGTTTTTTCTGAGCAAGCGCTACGAGTTCGTTCCTCTCCTCTACACTTATCTCTTTACTTGACGCAACCCTGCCTTTAACATCCGTCATGTGGTTGGTTAACATTGTTTAAACTCTCCGGAGTATTTTTTTGTACTCTCACTGTGGAACATAAGCTATGTGAGTTTTCCGATGGTATTCAGGAAGTTCCCTACCGCAACCCTTACGACAGCACCGAGGTCCCAGTCCTGCTTAAGCTCATTAGAATATTTTTTTGCAAGCTCGTTCAAGGCCTCGATATGCTCCTCTTCAAGCTCTATCTTTACCTCAACAAGTACGTCATCGTGATCGTGGCCGTGGTGACCGCTCATAAGAATTACCTCCGTGTTTTATCACTAACCTTCTTTATTTTTAGAGTTCAAAGCCTCGAGCCCTTCCTTTGCGTCATCAGCAAGGGGACTCTCGGGATAGTCCTTCAAGAAAGCCTTGAGTTTTTTCTCTGCCGTATCAAACTTGCCTTCCTTTATAAGATCAACAGCGACAGAAAAATCATCAACCTCCTCTTCGGTTGGAAGCTTACCATCCTTCCAGTAAAGCTCGCTGTCCTCCTCCTGGGCAAAGCCCTTCACACCGACAACAGCTGTTCTCTTATTGTCCTTATCAGAGCTTGAGCTGCTCCAAAGCTTATGTGTTATAGACTTTATCCAATAATCAAGCCCACCGGCTGAGGCGTGGTTAGCCGAAAAAACAACAGCCACCATTATCGATAAGATCAAAAGTAATTTCTTCATAGTACCCTCCATACTTTAGTTAATTAAAAGGTTATACAGCTTGCTGTTACTCTCCTTCACCTTCGCATCTACGCTCAAGGCCTTTAGAAAAGTTGCCTTTGCCTGAGCGTTATCGCCAAGCTTCAAGTACGCTCTTGTAAGATTTACCGCGATGCCGGAGTCGCTTGGCTCAAGTTCTATCGCGGTTCCGTAAAACTCAACTGCTTTCTTGTAGTCCTGCTTTAGATAATAAATGTTGCCCATATTGTTATATGTGATCGCGTCCTTCTCTATGCTTATGATATCCATGCCGACACTTATGGCTTCATCAAACATTCCATCTACTGCATATATTACCATAAGTTTCCTTAATCCGTCATGCCCCATAAGAGAAAAAGACCTTTTGAGGTTTTCTATCCTTTCAGCGCTCAACTCGTCAAGCTCACCCGGGAAAAGTTTATCAATATCCTTGCTCTTGATCTTAGCGTCAAATGTGTTCTTGCTCAGATTCGGCACCTTAAAGGTCTTCCATGCCTCATGGACGTCTATCACCTTCAGCTCCTTAAGCTCCTTATGGTAACTCTCGGCGCCCTTCTTCCAGGCCTTTGTAAAAGATGAGCCGACCATGGTTGTTTCAATAGGAACCCACACCTCTTTGTCTATAACCACGAACATCTCCTTTGGGAATCCAAGATAGAGCATCTCGGATTCCGTGACACCGGAATCAAAGAGCATATAGATATGCCCCGGTGCGTCAAGCAGCTTGGTCCTTATGCCCAGCGACTCAAGCGCGGAGGAGTATAGACTCGTAAGGTCATCGCAGTCTCCACTACGCTTATTAAGCGTTTCTCTCGGGAGCTGTACATAATCAACCACACTTGGAAGTCCGGAGACAACGCCATAAGGATTATTCGGATCCTCCATGTAGCGTATACCAAGCACGCCCATTGCGGAAAAAACAGCCCTCGCCTTGAGAATATTTCTGTTAAGCCCCCCGTGCGATACCTTGGCCGCCTCGGTTGCCTTGCCGGAAAAACCGATAACAACAGGGTCTTTACTTGTAATGAAGGAAGCTATCTTACCTTTATCATCCCACTGAAGCGCGTGCTTCTCATAAACATATATAGGATGTGTCTCAGAGATGGATTTTTCCTTACCCTTATCAAAGTATATGACCTTCACCTCTGACTGAAAAAAAGTATCATCCGTTATATCAAGCACCTTGGAGTTGAAGACAACGGTTATGGCCTGGCTCACCTCGGAATCCGACTGAACCCTTCCGACCTCTATTGTGGCGGGATAGTCAAAGTAATCTTTTACGCTTATTATCACCTTAACCCCTCCGAAGTCGCGACCGGTGTTGTTCCGGATCTTTATCTCTCCAAAAGGCGTAGTGGCGTAGTACTTATAGTTACTGGCAAAGACCTCATCGGTAGATACTCTGATATCAAGCGGGGCACCCGCGCCGTTGCTCCAGTTTATACTTCCATGAAGCTTAGCCACGGAGCGCACAACATCGATCAATATTTTGTCATAGGTCTCAATGATCGCCTCTTTGCTCCCCTTTGTCACATCGAGGTGCACGATCGCTGAATCACCGGAGATACTATCAATACTTTTATCCGTCATGGCATTATAAAAAGTCAATGTAACAGAGCCCTCTATGTTCTTGAAGTTTCCGTTCAATGTGTCTCCGATAACCCTGGTATCTTCTGTTATCTCAACCACCAGCCCGAGATCCTTTGCCCTTTCACGAAGGTCAAAGAACCCTCCCATCCCCAGGTCCTCGACACGGTAGCCCGCCTTGGTCAGCTTCTCTATGACCCTTGAGCGGCCCTCTTTGCTTCCGCTGCGGGTAATCACCCCAAGCTTCAGCGCTTCCCTGTTCGCGTCCAAGTTAGGAAAAGTGTCTTTAAGTCTTCCTATGTCAACAAAAGCTACGCATATGCTTTTGTCGTCAGCCTCATACAAGACCTCGCCGCCAAGAAAGTAACTGTCAAGGTTGGTGACCACATCCTCATTAAAGATCTCCAGCATATCTACATCCGGCTCAGGCATAACTTCATAGAAAGCTTTTTTTAGAGCTATCTCCTCACCTGATTTCGGAAAAATACCGAGGTTGACATGTCCATTCCTTTTTACAACCTCAAAGAAGTATGGCCTGGCCAAGCGCGCCAGAGAATCCTTACCGGGAACCGCAGCGGTTTTCTTTAGTATGGATATTGAGAAGAGGGTACTCAAAAGATCTCTACGGCTATTTAACATCTCTATCGCCTTATCGTCACTACCAAGCATATGCTCGGAGTAAGCAAGAAGAGGTACGAAGAGCTCTTCATAAAAACGGTCTTCCGATAAGAGCATCGGTGTGAGTCGTTTTACCTCGGCCCAGTCACCCTCAAGCACGGCATTAGATATGCTGCGCTCAAGAACCTCCGGCTTCACAGACTCCCCCTGTACCGGTAACTTCTTATCGTCGGCAGCATTAACAACCGCCACAGATAAGAACAACAGGAAGGTAACTGATAAAAAGGCCGCCATAAGGCGACCATTTAAGTATTTTATATTCTTACACAACATAAGTCATCACATCCCGGCTCTCTTTACGGTATCGGCTATGGCATCATCGATTTCCTTCGAATCGAGAGATTTTTCATCAGTAATAAAACGTGCCCTCACGAGAAACTCCAGTGCTTCATTATACTTACCCTTGTCGGCAAGCACACGGGCCTTCTCAAAGTATTTCTTTTCAGGCTCGCTGAATAAGGACTTCAGGTCAAGACCGATCGTGCTGACTATCATGTTCTCAACCTCTCTGGAGGCCTCTGAATCCGATGGCAGCTCGGCAAGCTTTTCTTCCACGATGAACTCGCCGATCTCTACACCCTCTACCGAGGTATCGGAAAGCTCTTCCTTCTCATCTATCATGCCGGTATGGACAATATCACCGCTGCCGTCCACAAGACGGTAGCCTACTATGGCTGTGACCTCCTTCTTGTGTCTGGCGGTCCTGTACCTTACCTTCTCATATATTGCTTCCTCAAAGAACTCGGGCGGAGCCTCACCCTTCTTTTTCTTGCTCCACTTCACGTACTCGGGGTTACTTGTTTGATTGGTCCCTGTCCTTGCCTTAACTGTTTTATAGCTATCGGTAACTGAGTTCTCGACCTTCTGGTCAACCACATCGCCAAGAAGCATAAAGTCAGCATCCACTATTTGAATAAGCCCCTTATCAAGTCTCTTACCCTGCAGTGCCTTGACCTCACTTTCCTTTAGAACAGCCTCAAGCGCGGCACGTTCAAGGATCCTTATATCTCCTGAGAGTTCATTGTAAAGAAAATGTAAAAGCTTTGAGGTTATGATGTTTCCCGTATCAGGGTTATATGAAGGGCTCTTGAACGGTATCACTGCGAGGCTTTGAGTAGCTTTCTTCTTTAGCTTATCCGTCACGCTCTCAATGTTCGCGCTTATATCAGGATAATCAGGCTGGATCTTATCTATGGCCTCTAAACACAAAAGCGCCTTACCGTAGTTGCCCGCCTCTGCCTCACTCTTTTGCTTCAGAAAGAGCTCATCCATAAGCCTTGAAATGTCCTTGGCCGGAACTGAAACCCTTGCTCTCATGTTCTTTGGAAGCTCTGTTACGCGCTCTATGGCATCAATGATATTAATGCTAGCGATAAGAAGCATACCTTCGCGCGCCAGCGCTTTACCCTCATCAAAAAAGGCCTCGGCCGAGGCTATCGTCACTCCGTTTATAAGTTCATCAAGCTCTTTACCGGGCTGATACTCGGCAGCATGGGCATACTGATCTAATGCCTCGTTAAAATCACCTGCACCCTCAGCCTTCTTGCCCTCTGTGACCCTGTAAGCATAAGAATCTTTTTTCTTTGCCTCTTCAAGTGCCGAGTCGATACCCTTATACTCAGGGTCTATATAATAAAGATCGGAAAAGGCTTTATGTGCGCCCGCCCAGTCATCAGCTTCTCCTGCCTCAGAACCTTCGGCAAATGCCTCGTCGCTCAGTCTCTTGACCAGAACCTCAAAGTCTTGATGCCTGTCCGGATCAAGCACAAGAGCGGTCTTGAGTGAATCAAAGGCACCAACCCTGTCTCCACTCTCTTCTTTGCTCTTAGCGCTCTCTAAGGCCTTCTCTATCCTGCCTTGAGTTTCCTTCTCGACCGTACCTATCTTCTTTTCAAGCGTGGTCAGCCCGCTGACATTACTTATGGCTTTAATGCTCGACAACTCATCTTTGAACTCTATTATCTTTGGAATAACAACAGGAGGGGCAGCTTCATCTACCTTTGAGCTCAGGTTGTTGTAGAGCAGGGTCGCGTATGATGTGCTGAGCTCGGGAAGCTCCTTACACTCCGAGGCCTTGGGATCGGTCTCGCATATCGAGGCTAAAATTCTATAGGCTTGAGCACTGTCGCCTGACTCCATGGCTACGGTATATGCATCCTGCTCGGGGGTGGTCGTGCATCCCGCCACTAACAAAACTATCAAGACGGCACTCGCCGCCGGTATCTTAAAAAATCCTTTCAAGTACATCAGCTACCTCCGGGTTGAGTCATTTAAACGCTAAATATCCTCAGAAATATCACTACATTTACCCTCTTTTTTAGCCTTTTCTATCAACTCCTGCTTCCAAGCCCTGTGTTTATTCATAATATTAACGACTTCAGTCGTGTCATCCGTCATGTGTATAAGGTCCAGATCCTCGGGTGATATCGTACCGTATTCTAACATAGGTCCCTTCATAAAGTCCATGATAGGGGTCCAATACTCGGAGCCGAAAACAATAAGCGGAAAGGGATATATCTTATGGGTCTGGATGAGGGTAAGGGCTTCAAAGAACTCATCCATTGTGCCAAAGCCGCCCGGCATGATGACATAACCCATGGCGTACTTGACGAACATAACCTTTCTGGCAAAAAAGTATTTAAAGTTAAGCTCTTTTGTCTGAAACTCGTTCGGCTTCTGCTCCATGGGAAGCTGGATGTTCAGCCCTATGCTCTGGGCATCCTTGTTGTCACTTATAACAGCGCCCTTGTTGGCGCCTTCCATAACGCCCGGGCCGCCCCCTGTTATGATGGCATAGCCATTCTCGGCGAGCAGTTTTGCTATCTCAACGGAGTCCTTATAAAACTTATGATCGGGGCTGAACCTGGCGGAGCCGAATATAGAAACAGCAAGCCCTATATCACCAAGCTCCTCAAAGCCCTCAACGAACTCGGCGATTATCTTAAAGAGCCGCCATGTTTCTTTTCCTTTTAGATCATCAATAGGCATGCGCGTCTCCTAAATATTCTTTATTCCCACTCGATCGTGCTTGGCGGTTTTGAGCTTACGTCATAAACAACACGGTTTATGCCCGGAACCTCGTTAATTATCCTGGAGCTTGACTTTGCCAGGATATCATAGGGCATTTTTACCCAGTCGGCGGTCATACCGTCCACACTGTTGACAGCTCTTAGGGCAAGGGTATTCTCGTAAGTCCTCTCATCCCCCATGACCCCGACGCTCTTAACAGGCAATAGTACGGCAAAGGCCTGCCAGATCTTATCATACCAATTGGCCGCCCTTATCTCCTCCAGGAATATGGCATCCGCTTCCCTTAAGATATCGGCGCGCTTTTTTGTCACGTCCCCTATTATCCTTATGGCAAGCCCTGGGCCCGGAAAGGGGTGACGACCCACAAGCTCATCACTCATGCCAAGCTCTTTACCGAGAAGC
>DAOVXI010000138.1 GCA_030636245.1 Deltaproteobacteria bacterium | reverse complement strand
TGACAGGTCAAGCAGAGGTACTTTCAAGTTTTAGGGTTTCCTGATGATTTTATTTTTATAAGAGGAAGGCAGAGAGTTACTTTACAATTTTTACTAGTTTATCAAGAACTCCGTTTATAAATGACCTGCTCTCATCTGTTCCATACTTTTTGGAAAGCTCTATGGCTTCATCCATCACAACTTTATAAGGCGTATCCGTTTGCCTAAGTTCACTTGCGGCAAGCCGCAGTATATTCTTATCCACGACAGCCATCCTATCAACACTCCAATTCGTACTGCATTCTTCAATAAGTTTGTCCAGCTCATCAAGCTCTGTGATAACACCTTCTACTATCAAGACAGCATACTCCAGCACACCTTTCTTCAAAGGGTTATCAGGGTCTACGGACAAAAGTGTTTTCTCGGCAAGCTCACTTGCGCCGTCACCCGAAACTTCCTTGGAGAGCTCAAGCGAATAGAGCGCCTTAAGTGCGGCCTCTCTTGATTTACTGCGTGAACGCATATTATATTCCCGCCCGCAAGAAGCGGGCCAGTTAGAAGTCAAAGAACAATCAAAAAACTTCCCGGAGTTACGTCCGGGAAGTAAGGTTACTTAGCCTATAAAGTCTTTAGAAGATTTGCCATCTCTATTGCTGAAAGAGCGGCGTCCTTACCCTTGTTACCGGACTTTGTTCCTGCACGCTCAATTGCCTGCTCTATCGTATCTGCGGTTATGACACCGAATGCTACGGGTATACCGCTATCTGCCGAGATCCTCGCTATCCCCTTTGCCGTCTCTGCCGCGACATACTCGAAGTGAGGCGTTGCGCCTCTAATAACAGCTCCAACACAGATAACAGCGTCATACTTCTTCTTGCTCGTAATTTTCTTTATAACAACAGGCATCTCAAAAGAACCTGGTACCTTTACGATATCAATATTCTTATGATCCGCGCCACTCCTTCTGAGTGTATCAACCGCGCCCTCCAAAAGCCTCTCTCCAATAAAATCGTTAAAACGTGATGACACTACCGCGAACTTAAGCCCCTTAGCGCTTAACTCTCCTTCATATGTCTTACTCATACACCCTCCTTGTTTAAATGAACAATTCTTTGATAACTATTTATCATTACTCGCATTGGGTTTGCCTGCGTCAGGCTTGGCCGTCTCGGGTTTGCCTGCGTCAGGTTCAAGTTTAGAGATGAGGTGTCCCATCTTCTCTTTCTTAACCCTCAAATACTTTACATTACTTTCGCTGATCTGTGTCTCAACGGAGACCCTCTCTACAAGCTCTAGCCCGTAGCCTTCAAGCCCTTTTATCTTCTTTGGGTTGTTTGTTATAAGGCGCATCTTCTTTATCCCAAGGTCAAGCATTATCTGTGCTCCGATACCGTAATCACGCAAATCAGCCTTGAAGCCGAGCTTAACGTTCGCCTCAACCGTATCAAGGCCTTGGTCCTGAAGCTCATATGCCTTGAGCTTGTTGGCAAGTCCTATGCCACGCCCTTCCTGATGCATATACAGCACAACTCCCTTGCCTTCCTTCTCGATCAGCTCCATTGATTGCTTAAGCTGATCTCCGCAGTCGCACCTCTTTGAACCAAGAACATCGCCGGTAAGACACTCTGAGTGGACCCTTACAAGTATCGGCTCATCAGGGTTGATCTCACCCTTTATAATGGCAAGGTGCTCGTGTTCGTCAACGTCATTAGTATATGCAATAGCCTTGAAATCTCCTGCAAACTTTGTAGGCAGTTTCGCCTCAGCCGCACGGTGCACAAGTTGGTCTTTTCTTAACCTGTACTCAATTATATCTGCAATGCTAACTATCCGGATATCATACTTCTTGGCAAATACCTCAAGCTCAGGCATTCTTGCCATGGATCCGTCCTCATTCATGATCTCGCAAATAACACCAGCTTCTTTAAGCCCGGCAAGGCGTGCCAGGTCAACACTGCCTTCGGTCTGCCCGGCCCGTACAAGCACACCTCCGTCGCGAGCACGAAGAGGAAAGATGTGTCCCGGACGCGCAAGGTCCGTGGGTTTAGCGCCATCTTTTACAGAGTCTAATATTGTCTTTGCTCTGTCTGCAGCACTAATACCGGTTGTTATCCCATGTGCTGAGTCAATCGAAACAGTAAAAGCTGTCCTATACGTAGCGGTGTTATCCTCAACCATATGCGGCAACTCCAGGTCATCCGCACGCTTCTCACTTAAGGTAAGACAAATAAGCCCCTTGGCCTCACTTGCCATAAAGTTAACGTCCTTTGCGGTTATGTTTTCCGCGGCCATGCAAAGATCCCCTTCATTCTCCCTGTCCTCATCATCCACGAGAATGACCATGCGGCCTTGCCTTATATCTTCAAGCGCTGCTTCTATTCTTTCTATCGACACTATTCTCCCTCATTTCTCTCTGTAACTTCTATACTTGACCTATAGATAAGGCCCGTGGCCTTCTACTTTATAAATCCCTGTTCTTTTAAATACTCTACCGTCAAACCGCCCTTGGTTCCGCCGAGATACTTCTCTACATACTTTGCCATCATATCCGTCTCAACATTTACCCTGCTCCCGACACCAAATGAAGCCAGGGTAGTTTCTTTCAGTGTTTGCGGTATGACCGCAACGGTAAAACCTGTGGAGCTCAAATCGGCAACCGTTAGGCTTATGCCGCTGATCGCAACGGAACCCTTACGTACGATCTGCTTTAGGTGCTCACTACCAACAGAAACACCGATAGTTACTCCGTTTGCCATTTGGACTAAACTTTCAACTGTCCCGACCGTATCAACGTGGCCAGAGACCATGTGCCCACCTATACGTGAGCTAAGTGTTAAGGCTTGCTCAAGATTTACCTTGTCACCACTTCTTAATATTCCAAGGGTCGTCACATTAAGCGTCTCGCCACTCACATCAGCGGTAAATACATCTCCGCTTACCTTTGTAACAGTGAGGCAAGCTCCATTTGTGCTTATGCTCTCCCCTATATTAGTACCGGTTAGGTCAAGCGTAGAAGCAACTGCTATTGTACCAGATGTACCCCTTTTTTCAATAGCTTTGACCGTTCCAACGGCCTCTATAATGCCTGTAAACATTAACCAATGTATCCTTCTATTATTATATCACTCCCCATGATATAAGCTTCGGTTTGCTTAAGCTCAATGGCTGAACTTATCTTTTTAATACCCAAGGCACCAACAACGGGGATGCCATCCCCGCCTATAAGCTTTGGAGAAATTACAAAATAGGCCTTATTGACTAACTTCGCTTTTAACATTCCCGCCGCCACCTTTGAGCCACCCTCGACCATAACACTACGAATTCCAAGAGTGCCAAGCTTCTTTATAGCTTCCCTCAGGCTTATCCCGCCTTTTGTTCTTTTTATTGTTACGAGCTCAGCGCCTTTATTCATAAGCACTTTTGCTTTCTTAACCGTACTTTTCTTTGCGGTAAGAACAACAACCCTTTCCCTACCCTTAAAGATGCTCGCCTTTGCGCTCACCTTAAGCTCCGTGTCGATCAGTACCTTAACAGGAGACACACCTTTTATCTGCCTTACGTTCAGCCTGGGGTCATCTTTCGTGACCGTTCCTATGCCGACAAGAACTGCGTCATTTATGCTGCGTAGACCGTGAGCGAACTTTCTTGCCTCAACTCCGCTTATCCAGCGCGAGTCGCCTGTCTTTGTGGCGATACGCCCGTCAAGGCTCAAGGCCATCTTGAGCGTGACAAAAGGAAGCCCTGTTTCATTGTACTTAAAGTACCACTCATTCACACCGCGGCACTCTTTGGCCAAGACCCCTGTTGTAACTTCAATGCCGGCTTTTTTAAGCGCTACGGCACCACCACCACTGACTTTATTGTTCGTATCCTTTGTGCCGATAACGACCCGTTTTATACCTGAGGCTATAATATCAAGTGTACACGGGGGGGTTTTGCCATGGTGGTTGCAAGGCTCGAGAGTTATGTAGATCGTAGCACCCTTTGCGGCCTTGCCTGCCTTCTTAAGTGCTATTGCCTCGGCGTGAGGAGAGCCTGCTTTCTTATGATAACCCCGGTCGATGATCTTGCCGTGTTTTACAATAACCGCCCCGACACTCGGGTTCGGGCTGGTTTTACCCATGCCCTTTATGGCCTCAGTAAGAGCCTCTGCCATGAATGCAATGTCAATTTCTTTATTCTTATTTCTTTTTGTTTTCAATAAGTTCCTGCATTTCCTTCATAAACTCTTTTATGTCCCGAAACTCTCTGTAGACTGAGGCAAAGCGCACATAAGCCACCTCGTCAAGGCGCTTCAACTCATCCATCACTGCCTCTCCTATCTCGGTACTCGGCACCTCCTTATGCCCAAGCTCCATGAAACAGCTCTCAACAGCACCCACAGCCTCGTCAACAGATTCCATGCTAACGGGCCTCTTCTCACAGGCCTTCTTAATACCGCTACGGATCTTGCCGCTGTCGAAAGGCTCGCGTATGCCGTCCTTTTTCACGACCACAGGCAATGTGTCCTCGACCTTTTCATAGGTGGTAAAACGCTTCTCGCAGGAGAGGCACTCACGGCGGCGTCTTGTTGTGAGCCCGTCCTGTGAGAGCCGTGAGTCTATGACCTTATCTTCTATATGCGCGCAAAAGGGACACTTCATATAGTGAATATACTCTAGTTTCGCTTTTTTATCAAGGTTTTCAATGAGATATAAGGGTATGTGTGATGGTACGCCTCATGAACTACAGCAACGCCATGCATAGGCCCGACCCAGGTTTTTAACGGGATAACAACAGCTCTGATAATATCAGTTCTTGCGTTGTACTTTAACGTGACTCCACACGTGTATCCATT
>DAOVXI010000023.1 GCA_030636245.1 Deltaproteobacteria bacterium | reverse complement strand
ACAGAAGATGACATAGATTTAAAAAATAAGTACTTATCACAGATAAACAACAGGGCCGTCAGCCTATAATTTAGGCAGCGGCCTTTTCTTTTTCCCCTCCCCAGGGGTTGCCATGAAACAGCCCGCATGATATAATGATTAATCTTTAATCATATCAATATGGAGAACAACACACAAAATAAATGGCCCGAGGAGGTACTGGAAAGCCTGTGGCTTGGGGTGATCGGCGTTGATCTGAACGGTATTGTAACGCTCTTTAACCAATCGGCAGAGGAGATAACAGGCTTATCAAGAAAACGGGCCATGGGTAAAGCTGTTAAAGATGTCTTCAAGGCTGATATCTGGCTCGCGGATATCCTCAAACAGAGCTGTGAATCGGGGAAGATATTTACGAACCTTGAAGAGTCCTTTAAGCGCACACTGGAGGGACCGACAAAGGTTATCGTCACCACGAGCAGGATCTTTAACACCAAAGGAGAGCTTACAGGCGCCACAGCCATCATCAGGGATATACGAGGTGTCACACCACTTACTGAAGAAGAGAACAGGCTTAAACGTCTTGCCCACATAGGCACCTTTGCCGCGAGCCTTGCTCATGAAATAAAGAACCCTCTCTCCGGAATAAAAGGCGCGGCAGAGCTTCTAAGAAGACGCAGCACCGACGAGAGCGTGGCGGAGTTCACAGATATAATAGTAAAGAGCTCGGATAGGCTGAACTCTATCGTTCGAGAGATGCTCGACTTCGCGCGCCCCACCCGGCTTAAGCTCTGTGCTACCAACATTCACCAGGTGCTTGATGAGGTCATCAGCCTCGCTGAAAAAGGACACAAAACGCATCTTAACGTAATAAAGGCATATGACCCGAGTCTGCCGCCCGTAAGCGGCGATCATAACCGCCTTGTACAGGTTTTTCTTAACCTTATAAATAACTCCTCAGAGGCGATAAACGAAGACACTGAGGCCAAGATAACCATTACGACAAGGCTTGCAACAGGGCTTAACATAAAGAGCCCAAGCAAGAGCGGAGCAAACAGGTTCATAACGGTTGAGGTCGCGGATAACGGTATCGGCATAGAAGCAGGTGAGCTGGAAAATATATTCACCCCCTTCTTTACGACAAAGAGCGGCGGGAGCGGACTTGGCATGGCGATAAGTTTCAGGATCATAAAAGAACACGGCGGACTACTAAGTGTAACAAGCGAAAAGGGCAAAGGCACAAAGGTAAGCGCTACACTGCCCGTCTCGCTTACAAATACGGCGGAGGCTTAAAGAAATGGATAAACATATACTCATTGCTGACGATGATGAAAGTGTGGTGTGGGTCCTAAGCAAGCTCTTTGAGGAAAAAGGATTCACGACCACGACAACGGATAACGGCAAAGACGCAAGCCTGATACTAAAGAACGACTCACCCGACCTGGCATTCCTGGACATAAACATGCCCAAGCTCGATGGCCTCTCTGTGCTTAAAAGCGTTAAGACGGATACACCTGTTATCATAATGACCGCCGAGGGCACGATGACGAACACCATAGAAGCTATGAAGAACGGCGCCTTTGACTATCTGAACAAACCCTTTGAACTGGACGAGGTAGAGATAATAGCCGAACGCGCGCTTATAGCCAACAAACTCTCAGGCGAGGTTACCAAACTAAAAGAACAGATAAAGCAAGGCATGGCAAAAGAGGCCGAGTTCATCGGAAAGAGCAAGGTGATGACAAAGGTCTATAAGACCATCGGCAAGGTCGCTCCCAGTGACGCGACCGTGCTCGTATGCGGCGAGAGCGGCACGGGCAAGGAGCTTATCTCCAGGATAATTCACCTGAACAGTTCCCGCTCCACCGGAGCGCTTATTACCGTGAACAGCGCGGCTGTGCCAAAAGATCTCATGGAGAGCGAGCTCTTTGGTTCTGAGAAAGGTGCCTTTACCGGAGCGAGCGAGAGAAGAAAAGGAAAGTTCGAGCTTGCCGACGGAGGCACCCTCTTCCTTGACGAGATAGGCGACATGGATATCTCACTTCAATCAAAGTTGCTGCGTGTTATTCAGGAAGGTGAGTTCTACAGGGTCGGCGGCACTGAAAGCGTTAAGGTCAGCGTGAGGATAATCGCCGCGACCAACAAAGACCTTGCCGTAGAGGTCAGGGAGGGCCGCTTCAGAGAAGACCTTTACTTCCGCTTGAACGTGGTTGAGCTTCATATCCCGCCACTGAGGGAGAGGAGGAGCGACATAGTACCTCTGATCAATCACTTTCTCTCAAAGTTTGCACTCGAGAACAGAACTGACGTAAAACGTATGAGCAAGGGCGCGCTCAAAGTGCTGAGTGATTACCGCTGGCCGGGCAACGTAAGAGAACTTGAGAACACCTTAAAGAGAACAACACTGCTAAGCTCAGGAGCTCTCATCGCACCGGATGACATCCAGCTCACATACAGCAACAAAAACACTGACAACATAGAGGACATCATAACCAAAAAACTTGAGCCGTTTATCGAGAGATCAAGCACGTCATCAAGGCAGGAACTCTATGACACTATAATGCCGTACATGGAAAGGCCGCTCATTAAACTTGTGCTCAAGAAGACCGCTTACAATCAGGTCAAAGCCTCTGAGATGCTCGGCATAAACCGCAACACATTAAGGAAAAAGATCAAAGAGCTCAAAATAAACCTGAAAGACTATAAGGAATAGAATGGGCAAGACGTACAAAAAAGAACGTGCCATAAGGCTTACCTGGGATGAGCGCCCTCAAAAAAATTACCCGAGTTATGAGGCTATTACCACGGAAGAGGTTTACCCGGAGAGTTCAAAGAGCCGTAAGCTTTCAGGCAGGCTAATAACTGGCGACAACCTCTCTGCCATCAACCACATCTCAAATGAGTTAAGCGGCAAGGTCAAGCTCATATACATCGACCCGCCCTTCCTCTCGAACGTTGATTATAACCATACGACTACTCTACCCGATAAAAAAATAAGTGTAAAAGCCTACACCGATAAATGGGAACGTGCCTCATACCTCGATATGTTAAAACCTAGGATCGAGGCCATGCACGGACTGCTCACCGACGACGGCTTTCTTTTCCTTCACTGCGATTGGAGAGTGAGCCATCTTGTGAGGGTACTCCTTGACGAGATCTTCGGTGAAGAGAACTTTTTGAACGAGATTATCTGGAACTACGGCGGCAGAGGAGCAAAGGCCGTGAGCGGACAGTTCCCGAGAAACCACGACACGATAATAGTATACGGCAAAACAAGGAAAGCAAAGCTAAAAAAAGTTTTCACGGAACGCATAATGACGCACGCAGAGGCGCACCAGAGAGGCATACGTATCGACTCTGAGGGCCGTTACTTCAAGACCTCGCCAAGGGGTGACTACACCGATAAGAGCATCAAGGCTTTGGAGAAAGAAGGCCGCGTACACAGGACCTCGGGCGGCAAGGAACGCATAAAGTACTTCCTCAGGAGAAGCGGCAAGAAGATCATAGAGGATATTCTTGTCGGGGATGTATGGGATGACATCCCGGATGCCATGCACATACCTCTAAAAGAACGCACCGGCTACGGAACACAAAAACCCGAGCTACTACTTCAAAGAATAATCGAGTGTGGAACGGATAAGAATGATATCGTCTGCGACTTCTTCACCGGCTCAGGAACAACCGTCACCGTGGCTGAGAAACTTGGACGCAGATGGATAGGCTGCGACCACGGCAAGCCCTCCCTTACGGTTACAAGGTCACGCCTTATAAAGACAGGCGCAAAGCCCTTTACATCCGAGAGCATAGATGATGATGCAAAAGAAAAGAAAACAGGAAAGATAAAACTTAGAGCAGTAAAAAACACTAACAACGAAGTCACGATAACACTAAAAAAATACATTTCAAGCTCCGCGGAACAAGGCCTTGAGCTTATAGAGTACCTGGCGATTGATACCGCCTATGACGGAAGTATTTTCAGAAGCGTAGTGCAAAGGGTTCGGGAGAGCGGCAAGTGTATTACGAATGAAGTTACGGTTAAAGCAAAAGGCAAGTTAGCGATCAAAACAACTGATCTCTATGGAGTAAATACCCTTACCCTTCTTTAACCTCCTCTTCTTCTACTTCTTCGCTTACTTCTTCGATCGGGGTTACGATACTTATTATGGTTTGAGCTGCCTTGGGCTCCGGCATAGAATCTACGGAGAAAACCTTAAGCTTCCTCTTCTCATCGATGAGGAACATCAAGAGAGCGTCAGGGTATTTATTCCTGAAATCCTCAAAACCGAACTCTTCGGTAAGCTTTGTTGTCTTTAGTACCCCGCCCTTTCTATATCTCTTGCTTATCGCGACGTAAGTAGCTTCATCGGAGAAGAGCAGCCGTCCGTTCAGGTCATGGCTTACCTTCTTCTCGTCCTCCGGCGGTAATTGATAAACATTACGACGGCCGAAGGTCTCTATGAAACGCATCGCTGCAAGGCTGTTAACATCATCATTAAAGGTTACGGCAAAGAGCTTTCCTATGCCGCCAAGCGCGGCCTGCGAGAGGAACTGCTCACTCAGGATACTGCCGTAGTAAGCAGGAATACCCTCAAGCTTTGCCTGAGTTATGTTTGGCCAGTTGCTGTCAACAAGAAGCACATCAAAGCCCTCCTTCTTTAGTGCCGCCGCTATTGCCCTTACCCAGTGATGAGCACCGACAAAGAGAACGCCTTGGGGGCTTGGGCTTGCAAGAGAAAGCCTTCTCGCGATAGGCGCGGCGCTTAAGCCATAAAAAGCAACAGTGCCGACAATGACCATGAATGTTACCGGCACCAAAAGATCAGCCCCCGGGTAATCCATCTCCATAAGTTTTAAAGCAAAAACACTTGAGATGGCCGCGGCAACTATTCCTCTCGGTGCCATAAGCATAAGAAAGAAACGTTCCTTTGGCTTCAACCCCGATCCGATGGTCGAAAGAAAAACAGAGACAGGTCTCGCGATGAGTATCAGGACAGCAAGAAATATTACCCAGTTAAGGTTAAAGTGATGAAGCTCCTTGAAGTCAAGTTTTGCGGCCAGCACGATAAAAAGCACGGAGAGAAGCAGCACCCTTAAGTTCTCCTTGAACTCCATTATGTGCTTAAGGGAAACACTCTTCTGGTTCGCAAGCACTATGCCCATCACGGTAACGCCCAGTAGACCGCTCTCGTCCTGAAAGAGGTTCGAAACAACGTAGGTCGCTACTACCATCATGAGGGTAACGGGGCTTTGCAGATTATCCGGTATCCAGAATCTCTTAAGAAAAAATAATATGATAAAAGCTCCGAGGAGACCTGTAACACCTCCGGCGGCTATGGTCCTGAGGATGCCGAAAACGGCATGAGAGGTAGCACCCCCGTGACCGCCCGAGATTATGACCTCGAAGACAAGCACGGCCAGCATTGCGCCGATCGGGTCTATTACAATGCCTTCCCACTTTAGAATAGAGCCAAGGTGACCGCTCGGCTTAACATGACGAAGGAGCGGTAAGATAACTGTGGGTCCCGTGACGGAGAGCACAGCGCCAATAAGCAGGGACAAAGAAAGATCAAGGCCAAGCAGAAAGTAGGATGCCACCGTGCTCACGGCCCATGTCGCGAGGACCCCGATGGTTACAAGATAGCTTACGACCTTTCCAAAGCCCTTGAGCTCCTTGAACTTTAAGCTCAAGCCTCCCTCAAAAAGTATTATAGCAACGGCTATGCCGACCATGGGAATAAGCAGCTCTCCGAAGAGAGCGTCAGGCTTTACGACACCCGTTACGGGGCCGGCAACAAAACCTGTTATGAGAAGAAAAAGAATGGCCGGCACCTTAAGGCGCCAGGAAAACCACTGCGCTCCTATCCCAAGGACGAGTATTATAGCTATCTGTATGAGTATCTGCTCGTGCAAAACCGTGCCTCCGTAACTTTCCATTCTATTGCCTTTAAATACCTTAAAACTAATATACTATTTTACAGATAAGTAAAGATTATACAATATTAAACGAAAAAATCTGTTAAAATAAAGAGATGTTCTGCTCAAACAGAGATAAAAGAGAGGCCGCAGAAAAGGTCAAAGGGCTCTACCCCATAATGGACCTTGGACTGCTGGGAGAAGGTGACGTTTACGACTCCACCTGCCGTATCCTTGAGGGTGGCGTGGGGATAATACAGCTCAGGGCAAAGCAAGCAGGCTCAAAGGAGATGCTGGAAGCGGCTACCAAGATGCGTAGAGCCACAGAAAGCTTTAAAGCGGTCTTTATCGTAAACGACAGGGTTGACGTTGCCATGCTCTCCGGTGCCGACGGGATCCACATCGGGGACAGTGACCTACCACCTGAAGACGCAAGAGAACTCATTGGCAAGGAAAAACTCATCGGCTTTTCCACCCATACAAAAGAAGAGGCCCAACGCGCGGAGATGCTAATTAGTCCGGGCATTATAGACTACATATCCTTCGGGCCGATATTCACCACACAAACAAAGCCTGATGCAAGAGAGGCGGTGGGGGTAGCGACCCTTAAAGAGGTATGCTCCTTCACGGACGTTCCTGTCGTAGCCATCGGAGGCATAACGGAAGATAAGATAAAAGAGGTAATGAGCGCAGGCCCGGATTCGATCGCAATGATCTCGGAGATAATGAAGGCTCATGATAAGCTCAGAGCAACAACAACGCTCTCGGCTATCATAACCTCGGCCACAGCATCAAGATAGACAACGGCATAAACATCAATTGAAGCTACTCACCCGATGCTTTAACGCCTACTCCCCATGGCTCCTTAACAACATCTCTGGCATCATTTAACCTTTCCGCAAGACCAACACCATCCTTTGCAAGGGTATCTTTTATTACCTCAAGACCGACTCGACGAACCCACTTATATGTCCTCTCCCCGTACTCCGCATCCTCCCTATAGAACTGCATGAATGAAGCTGCCGTTTGAAGCACCTCTTCGCTTGTCTCTACCGTACAGAGAAGCTTGCCTCCCTTAAGCACAATGCCGCCGCTTCCGCCGACATAGATCTCAAAGCCGCCGTTTATACCCACAACCCCAAGATCCTTTATCAAGCTCTCGGCACAGTTCCTGGGACAACCCGTAACCGCCATCTTGACCTTCGCCGGCATCCATAAACCCTCAAAGAACCTCTCCATACGAACACCCAGCCCGAGCGAATCCCGAGTACCGTACCTGCAGTACTTCTCACCGACACAGGTCTTAACGGTCCGTAGGCCCTTTGCGTAGGCAAAACCCGAAGGCATATCAATATCCTTCCACATCTTCGGAAGATCATCCTTCTTTACCCCAAGCAGATCTATCCTCTGACCTCCGGTTACCTTTACCAGAGGAACGTCATACTTTACGGCCGCCTCGGCTATCCTCTTAAGCTCTTCAGCGCTTACCACCCCTCCGTACATCCTCGGTACGACAGAGAAGGTGCCGTCCGCCTGGATGTTGGCATGGGTACGTTCATTAACAAGCCTTGATGATATATCATCAACAGCGTGCAGAGGATCCACCATCGAAACGTAGTAATTTATCGCGGGGCGGCATTTTTCACAGCCAACCGTTTCCCAGCCGAGAAGATCCATCACCTCGGTTACGGATTTAAGCCCCTGCTCCCTGATGTTCTTTACTATGTCATCTCTCGTATAGCGTGTACACGGACATATCCCCTCGTTATGGATAGCTGAATTAAAGTCCGAGCCGAGCGTGCTCTCGAGTATCTGCTCAATGAGCTCTCCGCATCCGCCGCAGCCACCGCCGGCACCGGTCTCCCTTGTAACATCCTCTCTGGAAAAAAGCCCCTTACTCTTTATGCTCTCCACTATCATACCCTTGGTTATGCCGTTACATCCGCAGACAATGGTTTCATCGGTAAGCTCAGCCATTGAAGACACCCCTGCCCCCGCACCGTCACCAAAGATAGAGGTATGCCTTACTGTGTTAACATCACTGCCATCCAACAGCTTTGCGAAAAGACGCGGCCCGTCAGAGGTGTCGCCGTACATTATCATCCCGTTAAGTTTATTATCTTTTAGAAAAAGCTTCTTATACACTCGTGCGCCTCGGTCAAGATACTCAACCGTCTCGATCCCATCCGCGTCGTCTATCGAACCGGCCGAGTATAACTCAATGTCGGGGACCTTAAGCCTTGCGGATGACGCAATGTCCTTAAAGGCGAGACGGCCGTCTCCGGCTAGATGATTGGCAAGGACCTTCGCCTGTTTGAATATCGGGGCCACAAGGCCGAATGTTTTGTTCCTATGCTGGACACACTCGCCAATGGCATAGACCGCAGGGTCATAGCTTTGCATAACGTCACTTACCACGACACCTTTTTCGCAGTATATACCCGAGCTCTCTATGAGCTCAATGTTCGGCTTGATGCCCACAGAAACAATGATCAAATCCGCTTCAAGTGAGGTGCCGTCCTTAAAGTTAAGGCCCTCGCACTTGCCCTCACCGTAAACCTCGGTCGTTTCCTTTGAAAGCATTACATCAATACCCAGCTTCTCTATGTCCTCCTTTAAGAACTCGGCAGAGGTTATATCAAGCTGACGCTCAAGAAGTCTGTCGGCAAGATGAACAACACTCACATCCGCGCCAAGTTTTAGCGCGCCATAAGCAGCCTCAAGCCCAAGAAGCCCGCCGCCTATAACAGCAACCCTTGAGCCCTCCCTGACATCGTCCTTTATCTTCTCGCAGTCATTTATGGTCCTGAAGGCGACAACCCCTTCCTTATCCATCCCTACTACAGGTGGAATGAACGGCAGTGAACCGGTTGCCAATATCAATACGTCGTAAGGGTGCTCGGAGGCGTCCTCGGAGATAACTTTCTTTTGCGCCCTGTTTATCTCTGTTATCCTTTTACCGGAGTGAAGCTTTATATTATTATCCTCATACCACTTCAAGTCGTGAAGGACGATATCCTTGAGCTCCTTCTCACCGGTGAGAACATGCGAGAGAAGGACCCTGTTATAATTCAAGTGTTCCTCCGCACCGAAGACGGTTATCTCAAAACGTTCCGGATCGAGACCTATTATCTCTTCAACGCAACTTGTCGCGGCCATGCCGCTCCCTATGACCACTAGTCTTTTCTTTTCGATCTTGTTTTTCATTATTCATCTTCCTGTTCTTTATTTTTTAAAATAAAAACGGCGCTATCTCGCGCAGTATCTGCGTCAAGTGGTAGCGCCGTTGCTTACTACTTTTATATACTGATATTAATTAAAGATGATAGCCGCTCTCTCCGTGCTGCGAGTAATCAAGACCCTCGACCTCATCCTCTTCATTAACCCTGAAGCCGATCGTAAGAGATACGACCTTAACAATAATGTATGTACCTATCGCGGAAAAACCGATCGTCGCTATAACACCGATGGCCTGTTTATAGAGCTGTGCTCCGCCTCCGCCCGTGAAGAGTCCGGTGGCTCCGGCGGTCGCGAAAAGACCGATCGCCAGTGTGCCCCATATCCCTCCGACGCCGTGAATACCGAAGACATCGAGCGTGTCGTCATAACCAAGCCTTGGCTTTAATATACTTACGGCAAGGTAACAAAGTGAGCCGCCCACAACACCGATCAAGAGAGCTCCCCAGGGATCAACAAAACCGGAAGCCGGTGTTACGCTCCCAAGTCCCGCGACAGCTCCGGATACGGCGCCAAGCAGCGTGGGCTTGCCTCTGTGAAGCCACTCGATAACCACCCACACAACGGTTGCCGTAACCGCCGCGGTGTTGGTTATGACAAAAGCCCTTACGGCCGTTTCATCCGCCGCGAGAGCGCTTCCCGCGTTAAAACCAAACCAACCGAACCACAGTATCGCCATGCCTATAACGGTAAGGGACAGATTGTGCGGAGGCATATGTGTTTTCGGGAAACCTTTTCTCTTGCCGATAACGATGGCCGCGACAAGGGCTGAAACTCCGCAGCTTATATGCACTACCATGCCGCCGGCAAAGTCGAGGGCTCCGAGCTTTTGGAGCCAGCCTCCGCCCCACACCCAGTGGCAAAGCGGCGAGTATATGAAGAACAGCCACAACACGCTAAAGAGAATAACGGCAGAGAACTTTACCCTCTCGGCAAATCCGCCTGATATAAGAGCGACCGTTATGGCCGCGAACATTCCCTGAAAGACCATGAATAGCATATGAGGAATAGTTCCGTTTGCTTCAAAGCCAACGCCTTTCAAGAATATATGATCCAATGAACCGATAACACCGCCTACGTCGGGACCAAAGCTTAACGTGTAGCCGCCTATGACCCAAAGAAGGGAAACAAGACAGAAGATGAAGAAGGTATGCATCATCGTGCCCAGCACGTTCTTCCTTCTTGCCATGCCCGCATAAAAAAGCGCTAGCCCTAATGTCATGAACATAACAAGCGCAGCACTCATCATAATAAATGCCGTATCCGCCTTATCTATTCCGCCGTCATCGGCGAAAGAGAGGGAAGGGATGATAAGTATCAGTAGCACTACGGCAGCGATACCTGTCATCATCTTCTTCAAATTAAAAATATTTTCCGGATGCTTCATCTTCCCAATGTCCTTTCTAAATAAAAAAAGCGCCTGCTCCGCTTGACAATACCCTTAAAGAGTATCATCAGTGAGTGAGGACTGGCGCCGTTGCCCTCCCCGGGCATAAAAGGAAAACCCAAAATGCCGAATCACACAAAAACCTTAGAAACTTACAGCTACTCCAACTCCACCGTACAGAATAGCGGTTTCATCGGATGTGATGCCTGAGCCTCCGTTAAAGCTTTCAATGGCAAACTTGCCGTCGTCACCCAAAGCAAATGAATAAGCGATCTTCGGGGTTATGGTAATAGAATCGGTTATCTCAACGTTAACCGCCGCGCCGAGCTCTCCGTAGTACATGCCGTTAAAGGTCTCACCGTCCTCGTTATAACCCATGACCTCGTTACCAAAGTTAACTCCACTGGATGCACTAAGGTCAAGCGAGAGGTCTTCACTTATCTCAAATGTATGACCAATGCCGACAACAAGGAACGCACCATCACCTTCCTTTAGATCATAATAGAGGGTAACCTCAGGGTTCAGGATATAATCAAAGCTCACACCAAGGTAGATCTCTGTCGTATCGAGTGCGCCGTCAAGCGCATAGTAGATGTAGCCGAACTCCAGGCCAATGCCTCTTGCCTCGGTTGAGTAGCTGAGCATAAAGTCAGTCTCCACATGCTTGTTCATCTCCGCGTCGTAATCCGACCAGAAACCAATCGAGAAACCTCCGAAGCTCGCTCCCAAACCGGGCTGAATAACACCCTCATTGCCGCCGAAGTTAATGCCTCTCCAGACATATGTATTTAATATATCGACTGTCAGTTCTCCTTCAACATCCGCTGCATTTGACTTTGCGGGTATGAACGCCAACATGACCAGTAGCGCAAGCACCGCGATGAGTTTTCCTCTTAACATCTTTACTTCTCCCTTCTCATTGAATTTGGGTTACCGGGGAGGTACCTTTTTTTAAAAAAACTTATCCGTTACTAAAGAAGTTGCCTAAGACCTTAAGCCCTTCTCCGTTTATCTCTTCTATCAGATCATGAGCATCACGCTCTATACCCTCCACAGAAGAACCCCCGCCAAGAGCGCCTATCTCCTCCAGGTTCTCATCCATACCAAGCCATTCGGTAAGCATCGAAAGGGTAGTCTCGAAATGAAACTGAAGTGCAAGTGAGTTTTTATAGGTAAAGCCCTGATTTGGAAAAAGAGGACTTCGCGCGACAAGCTCTGCTCCCTTGGGCAGATCAAAGGTATCTCCGTGCCACTGAAGGACTTTCATGCTCTCGGGAAAACCGCTAAAGAAAGGACCATCCAATGCTTCATTCGTAAGTGTCACATCATAAAAACCTATCTCTTTTTTATCGCCCTTATACACAGCGGCACCAAGAGCCTTTGCCATGAGCTGCGCGCCAAGGCATATACCAAGGACCGGAACATTGCTCTCAAAAGCCTTCTTTATGAGCTCTACTTCACCACTCAGGAAAGGATACTCATCAAAGTCATCCACCCCCATGGGCCCGCCCATAACTATCAAGGCTGAACTCGAAGGAAGCTCTACCGGCAGCTCATCGCCGGAGTAAAGGAGTAGCTCCTTATAAGGTATTCCCGCTCCGTCAAGCACATCGGCTATAAGCCCGGGACCTTCATGCGGAACCTGTCTAAGTATCAATGCTGAGTCGATCAATGTTGATTAAATTCCTAGGCCTCTCCCTTAACATCAGTAAGCATGCGTTCCGCCACGCTCTCCATTGTAAGTCTTTTGTCCATGCTCATCTTTCGCAGCAATATGTATGCTTCTTTTTCCTTCATGCCCTTCGTGTCCATGAGCATTCCCTTTGCCCTCTCGATAAGCTTTCTCGAATCCATCGCGCCCTTGAGCCTCTCATTCTCTTTTGCAAGATCCGCCATCTCAGCAAACCTCGCGTGAGCGAGCTCTATGGCGGCTATCAGTTCATCTTCCCTGAAGGGCTTCTCGATGAATGCCATAACGCCGATCGCCGCGGCCTCTTCGACAACCTCTTTAACACTCTTTGCCGTAAGCAGCACAATGGCTGTTGGAGTTGCGTCATGAATACGGCGTGCGGCCTCGATACCACCGATACCCGGCATCATCAGGTCCAGCAACAACACATCCGGCAGATGCTCCCTGCAGATATCCAAAGCGTCTTCACCGCTACTTCCCTCGGCGGTTATATAGTAACCGTTTTCCTCAAGGAAGCTGCGTATGACAACCCTCTGGTACTTGTCATCATCTATTATGGCTATTCTCTTCATAAACATAATTATTACTTTGCAAGGCCTGTGCCAAAATGAAAAATACTTATTTTATAATGGGTTATGCAGATGGATGTAAGATCGAAGAAGTGTTGTTGCCTAAAAATTAATCACTGAGGGGGTAACTCTTATGCATATACCTGAGGCGGCTTTGCTTTCCCTTCATTTATTTTTTTGCGACTTCTTATAAAGCTCAATATACTTTTTTGCCGAGCGCTCCCATGAAAAATCGCACTTCATTGCTCTCTTTATAAGCTCCATCCACTCTGTTTTCTT
>DAOVXI010000073.1 GCA_030636245.1 Deltaproteobacteria bacterium | reverse complement strand
CCGTAGAACGGGTTATAATTTATCTCTGATATTTCATCCAACTTCACGGTACTGCTAGCCGACATCGCCTCAAGCAAAAAGTAGAGCTTTTCTTTGTAAACCTGCTCGACCATCTCTTGATCCCTGATGCCGGTAAGTATAGGAAGACTTACCGCATCATTAAACGTATAGGCTTTAAAGACCACGCCCTTGGTATCCATTATCATTAGTCTGTCGGTATTAACCAACAGAACAGGCTTTCTCTCCTTAACATCGATATAGACCTTGTTCGGAAGCTGCCTTTTGACCTTCGCCTCCTCTACATACGGATGACTTGTCATGGCCACAGAGGCTTCCTTCGTATCTATTTTTAAAATACTTTTCCCCGCATAAATATCTCCCAGCCTTAGAAGCTCCCCACCGCTTACCGAGTCACTACCACTAACAACGATCTCACTAACACTTAGTGATGGCGCATCAAGCAGTTCGCTGTAAAGCCTTCCTCCCAAAAGTACAGTGCCGTACACAACAAACACTATCAGCATCGCATGAGCTATACGCTTAATGCTTATACCGGATCTTTTCTTATCACCACGATCTCTACGAACATTACTCTTCCTGTTCGAGACCCTTTTGCTCTTAATTTTTTTCTCTTTTGCCATAATCGCTAATTAACATCCGTTCTTGCTGATGAGAGCATCTCTATAACAACTTCTGTAAAATCCATACCATCAGCTGCCGCCGCCATTGGAAGCAAACTCAACTCGGTCATGCCCGGTATGGTATTGACCTCAAGAACATATGGCGTACCCTCTTCATCTAAAATTATATCTACCCTTGCCGCGCCCCTGCACCCAAGAACCTTATAGCTTTGCAGCGCCGTCTTTTTAACCTTATCCTCTTCATCCTTACTTAACTCCGCCGGTACTTTAAAATCCGTATAACCCTTTTCGTACTTGGCCTTATAGTTATATATGGGCTCGGTCGTTGTAACTTCAAGAACAGGAAAGATCTTATCTCCCATAACAGAGACCGTAAGCTCCCGTCCTATTATCAGCTCCTCTATCATCGCTACATCGTCATGCTTTAAGGCCTCAACAACAGCCGCCTCGAGTTCTTCCTTATTGTTTGCTATATTAATACCTATTGTTGATCCCTGTTTGACCGGCTTAACGATGACGGGAAAGCCTATTGAGCTGCGAACGCTCTCGCCTTCTTTTACGTTCTCACTCTTCGGTGTTGTAACACCGGCATTATCTAAAAACACTTTGCATGCAGCTTTATCCATAGCAAGCGCGCTTGCAAGAACACCTGAACCGGTATATGGCACTCCCATAACTTCAAGAAGCCCTTGGATAGTTCCGTCCTCGCCGTATGTACCATGCAGTGCTATAAAAGCACACTCTATATTCTCTCTTGCTATCTTCAAAGCTATGTCTCTATCTACTTCAATTCCGATAACGTTATAGCCGGCATCTTTTAATGCGCTAACAACCGCATTGCCGCTCTTTAAAGATATCTCGGACTCCTCTGAGAGCCCTCCCATAAGAACCCCTATCTTTATAGACTTTAAGTCCTTACTCTTCACCGACAACCTTAAGCTCCGGCTCAAGCACAATACCGAACTCTTTAAAGACCTTATCCCTTACCGTACCCATAAGGCTCAGCACCTCTGTTGCCTTGGCACTGCCCATGTTAACGATATAATTCGCATGCTCTTCCGAGACCATGGCATCTCCAACCCTTTCTCCCTTAAGCCCCAATCTATCTATCAACTTTCCGGCACTCTCACCCTCAGGGTTCTTGAAAACAGAGCCTGCGTTCTTATGCTTAACCGGTGCCCCCTCTTTTCGCTTAGCCCTTATTTCACTAACCTTACCTTCTATATCCTTCGGCTCTTTCTTTTCAAGGTTAAAGAACGCACTCACAACAACCGAGCCCTTTGGCACATCCGCACTCCTGTACGCAAAATTAAGTTCCTTACTTCCGATAAACTCTTTCTTTATGTTTTTCTTACCTTCATACCTCAGTATCTCGACACCGTTGACAACATCTTTCATCTCACCGCCGTATGCTCCGGCGTTCATGCTGACAGCTCCCCCGACGGTACCCGGTATGCCTTCTGCAAACTCCAACCCGGACATTCCCTTCTTCGCACACTTACTGATAAGCTTAGAGAGTAATACGCCCGCATCAGCCTTTACCTTCAGGTTCTCGGCATCAATTGTTATGTCCTTAAAGCCATCTGCCATATTTATGACTACCCCTCTTATGCCACCGTCCCGTACCAGAAGGTTCGCGCCAAGCCCCAGAATGAAGACAGGATATTTTTTACTCTTGGCAAATGTTAAGACATCTATCAAATCCGCTTCATCCAGAGGAAACGCCATGACATCCGCTGCGCCGCCTATCCCAATTGACGTATAGGCACTCATGCTTTCGTTAAAAAGCACCCTGCCCTTAAAGCGCTGTACAAAAAGTAACTTGATCTGCTCGTTCAATGTTCACTCCCAACCGCTAATCATCTTTACTGTCATTAACGAGTGATAGTTTGCCATTAGGATATTTTTCTTTAATTATCTCCGTAAACCGATCGGACACCTTATAGACATCCCCTGCTCCTAATGTTATGACCATATCTCCGGCCTTAACCTTCTTCTCAAGCTCGGCGGGTATGGAATTTATATCCTCAATAAAGCTCACGCTTCTGTGCCCGTGTTTTTTTATCGCCTTATAAAGCGCCCTGCCGCTTGCGCTCTTTATCGGTTCTTCACCTGCGGCATAAACGTCGGTTATAATAAGCTCGTCCGCCTCATTAAAGGCCGAGATAAACTCTTCAAAAAGATCTCTTGTTCGTGAGTATCGATGAGGCTGAAATACAACAACAGCACGTCTTTTCCAGCCATCCTTTACTGCCGAAAGCACGGCCTTCACCTCTTCCGGATGATGACCATAATCATCAACCACCATGATGTCTCCGTAGCAACCCTTTAGCTGGAACCTTCGCTCAACACCGCTGAACTCCTCAAGTCCGTTCTTTATGTCATCTTCACTTACGCCAAGCTCAAAGGCTACCGCTGCGGCAGCTAACGCGTTCATAACATTATGTACACCCGGCGTGCTCAATGTTATCTCTGTAACACCTTTCATAGAACTACTATTGATCACCAAATTAAAACTCGTCTTCATTCCTCTTCGTTTTATAGACTCGGCTCTCACCTCAGCCTGCGCCGAGAGCCCGAATGTAACGTGGCGTCTTTTTATCTCCGGAAGCATTCCCTGAAGTATGGGGCTATCCAACGACATTACAGCACAACCATAAAATGGAACCTTATTTAAAAAGTCCTTAAACGCAGCCTTGACCTCATCAAAATCTTCATAGTGATCCATGTGCTCACGATCTATATTTGTAACTACAGCTATGGTCGGTGAGAGCATAAGAAAACTTCCGTCACTCTCATCGGCTTCCGCTACAAGGAACTCACCCGTGCCAAGCCTGGCGTTAGCCTTAAATGAATTAAGTTTGCCTCCGGTAACTATAGTAGGATCCATGCCTGCCCTGCCCATGATCGATGAGATCATAGAGGTTGTCGTGGTCTTACCATGTGTGCCTGCGACAGCGATACCGTACTTCATCTTCATAAGCTCTGAAAGCATCTCTGCTCGAGGAATAATAGGTATCTGCTCTTTTCTTGCCGCCTTAAGCTCTTCATTGTCGGGCTTTACGGCTGATGAATACACAACACAATCCATACCGCCGATATTTTCCCTTGCGTGACCGATAAATATCTTCGCGCCAAGCGACTTAAGTCTCTCCGTAACGCCGGACGAGGCTATGTCGGAGCCTGCGACTTTATAACCCATGTTAAGCAACACCTCGGCTATACCGCTCATGCCACTGCCGCCAATTCCAACAAAAAAGATATTTTTTATCTTTCCTTTATACATTTACTCTTATGCCTCTCCTTCTAACATATCAAAGTAGTCATCAGCCGCATCCTCTGCCGCATTGGGTCGTCCCAGTGCCTGCACAGCCTGCTTTATCTTATTAAACTCAACCTTGTCTTCATAAAGCTTCCTTATCGCGGCAGCAAGGGAACTCCCTGTTAGATCACTCTGGCGTATCATAATAGCCGCGTTCTTCTTCTCCAGAGTCTTAGCATTTGCCTCTTGGTGATTATCTGACGCAAACGGGTATGGCACTAGAATGGATGGCAAACCCATTGCTGTTATCTCAGCAATCGTTGTCGCTCCTGCCCTGCCTATAACAAGATCGCTCTCTGAATATTTTGTTGCCATATCCTCTATAAACGTGCTTAGCTCAACCCTAAGACCTTTTCTTGAATATGCAGCTTCTGCCATCGCGTAACCCTCCTTACCGGTTTGATGAACTACATTTATAGAGTTCCATATATCAATTAAGTACTCGGTTGCATCCAAAAACGCCGCGTTGATCGCTGTTGCTCCCTGACTGCCGCCGAATACGAAAATGTTAAACTTATCTTTAGCCTTTTTCTTTAGATGTCCCTTTGCCATCAAAACATCTTTTCTTATCGGGTTACCCGTTAAGAGTGTCTTCCGTTTTGGAAAATAACCTTCACTCTCTTCAAACGATATATAAACTCTATGTACAATTTTTCCAAGCACCCTGTTTGTCAGTCCGGGCATTACATTCTGCTCAAGTATCGCGGTCTTAATGCCCAGCAGTCTTGCCGCGAGAACAACAGGGCCCGATGAATAAGCTCCGCTCCCTATGACCCCGTCCGGCTTTAACTCCTTAAGCAGCTTCATCGCATTCAATGTCGCCTTAAAAGCCTTCAGGAGCGGCTTTATCTTTCCTAAGCCCTTTCTGTTCTTTACTGCTTCAACATCAAGGAGTATAAGTTTATATCCGTACTTTGGAACAAGTGTTTTCTCCATGCCCTGACTTGATCCGACAAATATAACCTCTATTGCCTTGTCCCTGCGTCTAAACTCCTCGGCCAGCGCAAGCGCAGGAAAAAGATGACCGCCTGTGCCGCCCCCTGCCATTATGACCTTCAATACTTAACCTCAACGCTCATTTGACCTGATATAAATATTAAGTATTACTCCCACCGCTGCCATGCACACCACAAGTGATGAGCCGCCATAGCTTATAAATGGGAGCGGCAGGCCCTTTGGCGGCAACATACCAAGTACGACCGCCATATTTATTACAGCCTGAAAACTAAGCATAAAGGTAAGCCCCATGGCAAGGTACATTCCAAAGAGATCTTTAGCCTTCAAACCAACCTTTACGCCGCTTATCATGAAAACCATATACAACGCTATTATTAATGCTACACCTATAAGTCCGAGCTCTTCTCCTATGACAGAAAATATAAAATCAGTATGCGCTTCGGGAAGGAAGAAAAGTTTTTGCTTTCCTTCACCAAGCCCTGCGCCAAAAAGCCCGCCTGCGCCAAAAGCCAGATACGACTGTATAGTCTGAAAACCGGCGCCATCAGGATCTTTCCACGGATCTATAAAGATCATAATTCTGCGCATCATATAAGAGTAATGTGTAACAACATAATAGAATGCGGGCAAAAGTGCCGCCATCAACCCAACAAGATGTGCAACCCTTACTCCTCCTATAAAGTTCATAGCAATAACTATCATCGTAAGCGTTACCGCCGTGCCAAAATCAGGCTCAAACATAATAAGAGCTATAAGGATCCCTGGTATCATTATGTTCGGTAAAAATCCTGTACTGAACTCCTTTATCCGATCCTTTTTAGCCTCCAGAGAATATGCAAGAAAAATTATCACGGCAATTTTTGCTGTCTCTGACGGCTGGAAGGTAAAACCAGCGAGCTTTATCCACCTCTTCGCCCCACCGACCTCATGACCAAGACCTGTCATAAGAAGCAACAGTCCTATGCCGGCAAGAATAAGTATCGGGTACGCTGCACGCCTATAAATCTCATAAGGAATGCGTGATGCGACAAGAAAAGCACTTAGTCCAAGTAGCGCAAAAGCAACGTGCTTCTTTACAAAGAAGTACTCATCACCAAAACGCTGTTGAGCAACTATAAAGCTCGTCGAGTAGACCATGATTATCCCTACCGCCACAAGAAAGAATGTGGAGAGTATCAGTAACCTGTCGTTATCGATATGCCTTATCAATCTACTTTAACTCCTGGACAACTCTTTTGAACTCATTGCCTCGTTCTTCAAAATTATTGAACATATCAAAGCTGGCGCATGCGGGACTTAGGAGCACAACATCTCCTTTTTTCGCCATCTCTTTTGCTTTCCTTACAGCATCTTCCATGGTGCCGGCATTGATCACTTCAGTTACATCGGAAAACTCATCTTTAAAACGCTTTCCTGCTTCACCGATCGCGACCACACATTTTACTTTTCTACCGATCGTTTCTTTAAGCTCACCGATCTCTCCACCTTTGTCCCTGCCGCCTGCTATTAGTACTACTAAAGAGGTTATCCCGCAAAGTGCTTTTATTACAGCGCCTGCGTTCGTTGCTTTGCTATCGTTTATAAAAGATACTCCGTCAACTTCTCTTACGCATTCCATCCTATGCGGTAGCCCCTTAAAGCTTTCAAGCACCTTAAGTATCGAATCTTGCGCTACCCCCATTGACCTTGCAACAGCGATAGAGGCCATTATATTCTCAGTATTCTGTAGGCCTTTAAGATAAGCGCCTTCGCTCGGATATATCTCCATCACACCGTCAAGATCAAATACGATATTACCCTCATCATTCAAGTAAAGACCCTCTTCAATAAAACACTTTGTGCTGAATGGAATGACCTTCCCTTTAACCTCACCCATATCCTCTGTTATGACCGGGTCGCCGGCATTGACCACAGCGATATCGCTATGGCTCTGGTTCATAAATAACTTGAACTTGGTGCTTGCGTAATCACTGAAGCTATCGTATCTATCCATATGGTCTTCCGTGATATTTAACAACACCCCGATCTTAGGGTTAAAACGTTCAACCGCTTCCAGGTGAAAAGAGCTCAACTCAAGCACATGCGCATCAACCTCGTCATCACACCTCACTCCTTCAACAGCAGGGGTGCCGATATTCCCTCCGACAAAAACCTCTTTACCCGACTGCCTGAGCATCTCGCCTATCAAGGTGGTCACCGTACTTTTTCCATTCGTTCCTGCGATTGCTACGATTGGCTTGGTCAGGAACCATGAGGCAAGCTCAATGTCCCTTATCACGGTCACGCCGCTTCTGCGCGCCTCCTTTATCTCAGGCAACTCAAGCGTTACACCCGGGCTTACGATAGCAAGGTCCTGCGTACTCAAAAGATTACCGTCAATCTTACCCGTACTAAACCTAACGCCCATTTTTTCAAGAGCTTCACTATCCTCTATCTCATCTTTTCTTTTAACATCGGTTGCAGACACTATAGCCCCCCTTTCGCACAGGAACTTACAAACTGAAACCCCTGTAGCTCCCATACCAACGACAACTACGTTCTTGCCCTTTATCGGGTATGCTCTATTATCATCTATGTTCATCTTCTCAGCTATCATCTAAGTTTAAGTGTGCTTATAGCTACAAGTGAAAGTATTATCGCTATTATCCAAAACCTTACTATTATTCTCGGTTCAGGCCACCCCTTAAGTTCGAAGTGATGATGTATCGGCGCCATAGCGAACATGCGCTTACCTCTGAGCTTAAATGAACCGACCTGAAAGATAACGCTTAGAGCCTCAACAACGAATATTCCACCTGCTATGAGCAGTACAACTTCCTGCTTGGCTATTATCGCCAGGGCACCAAGTCCTCCGCCTAGAGATAACGCCCCTATGTCGCCCATAAAAACCTGGGCAGGGTATGTGTTGAACCACAAGAACCCTAAACTTGCCCCAACCATCGCGCCTGCGAATATCGCAAGCTCACCGGCACCGGAGACGTAAAGTATCTGAAGATAATTTGCAATCTTTATATTCCCTGCAAAATATGTAAACAGCAGGTACGTTCCTGCGGCTATCGTCATCGGCCCGATCGCAAGTCCGTCAAGCCCGTCCGTCAGGTTAACCGCATTTGATGTT
>DAOVXI010000006.1 GCA_030636245.1 Deltaproteobacteria bacterium | reverse complement strand
TTACAAAAAACACAATTAATAATACGGCCGCCCCTTCCGCTTCTTCAGTTGAGGGCGGCCTAACTGTTAGTGGGCCCTTTACGACCTTTTAGCAGATGAAACAAAAAAGCTCTATCTGGACTTTCTCGCTTTGAACAAACAAAAAGATTCGCTATAATAGGACTAGAACTTCAAATGGAAAACGGGCATCCAAAGCCACAATAAAGATATGAAAAATAAATATCTTAGAAAGATATAATGAGACTATTGGATCGCTCTACGATCTTTAAAAAAAGAGGAGGATCAAGATGAAGAACAAGAATAATAAAAAAGGCAAAGACAAGTTTAACTGGTATATAATCATTGCCGTTACCATAGGCACCATAATTGCCTACTTCTATGAGCCAACAGGCTCGCTCCAGGTACCGGAGGATTCGAACACACCGGCCGCGGTGGTTCAGGGTGCGGAGGCGAACTCGCCCTTAAAGACCGAGACGCTGGACAACACTAAAGTGGTAGCTGAGCTAACCGAAGATAAGGCCACAAGCGAGGTCAAAGAAAGCACAGCTCCCATAACGGAGCAACCAAAGGTTAGCGCGCCCTCATACTCTACAAAAAGACTTAAGTATGTAAAGACCAATGGCGTACCGGAAGAGTACAGCTCTCTTACGCAGCCGGTCGAGGCAACGGAAGGGAACCTTGCGGAAGGGGCAAAGCTTTATAAATCACGCTGTGCTCTATGCCACGGAGAAAAAGGCCTTGGCGACGGAAGAGCCGGCAAAATGCTTAACCCTCCGGCAAGTAACCTGGCTCTCCTAAAGGAGCAAAGCGGCGTAACCGACGCTTATCTCTATTGGGTCACAAACGACGGCGGCAAGGCCATCGGCTCTCCAATGCCGGGATTTAAAAGCTCCAACGACACGGAGAACTGGAAGATAGTGCTCTTTATAAGGAACAGCCTCAGCTTCCAATAAGAAAATGACAAAAGAAGTCAAAGAACATTTTGAGCGGACGAGCTGGTCTGAGGACGAGTTCGTCCGTCACTTCATTGAACACGCCGACAGGTACATACCGGAAAGAAAATTTTTTAAAGAAACACTGCTAACAGTCTTTGAACATTACATGAAAGACAACAATAACGTCCGCGTGCTTGAGCTTGGATGCGGAAGCGGGGAGATGGCAGAGATACTTACAAACTCTTACCCCGGGATAGAGCTTACGCTGACCGACGCTTCAGTTGAGATGCTAAAAAGCGCACAGAAGAGGTTTAAAGACTCCAAGACTAACTTTATAGAAACTACCTTTGAAAGTATTTTAAGCGGTGATGTGAAGCTCGGCAACTTTGACTTTGTTTTTTCTTCCCTTGCCCTGCACCACCTGACCCCTGAAGAAAGAAAAGAGATATTCAAAGTTATCCACTCGCACCTTAACCCCGACGGGTTCTTCATGAACATGGACACACACAAGGCTCCCTCTGAAGAAATTGAAAAGTTATATCTGTCCATGAAGATAAAGGCAGCCCTTAATAACAAAACCGAGCCCGGGCTTAAGAGCGAGATAGACGAGTTCATAAGACGCTATCACGACCCGGAGCACTACAAAAGACTTTCTACACTTGAGATGGATGTCGCGTCCTTGAAAGAAGCCGGCTTCAGTAATGTGGACATATATTACAAGAACGGAATGTTCGCCTGCTTCGGCGGAAACCGGCAACGCCGGTCATAAAGTTAAGAACCAAAGGTAAAAACAATGAACCCGGATAGAAACAAGATAATAAAATTCATGCAATCCACGGCCAAAAAGCCGATGAGCTTCCGTGAGCTTTCAATAAGCTTTGAGATAAGCAAGAAGGGGCGTAACTCCTTTAAGCGGCTGATCTTTGAGATGGTGGAGAACGGCGAGCTTGTGAAGATTCGAGGCGGGCGATATGGACTGCCCTCAAAGATGAGCATCATTACGGGCCGCCTGATAAGCCACCCGGACGGCTACGGCTTTGTCGTGCCTGACGAGGAAGGCGAAGACATATACATACGCAGAGGAAGACTCAGGGACGCAATGCACTCTGACCGAGTAACAGTAAGGATAGAAGGCACAAAACCCGACGGAAAACGCGAAGGCGGGATAATCAAGGTAATAGAACGCGCGCACAAAACGCTTGTGGGGAAACTTGAAAAACTTCGTGGCGGCGCTTTTGTCATACCATCGGAGGAGCGCATACTATACGACATAGTCGTTCCGGTAAATCAGACAATGAAAGCGAAGGGCGGAGAGCTTGTAACGGTCGAGATCACCAGGTGGCCTTCAAAAAGAGCCGCTCCAATGGGCAGGGTGATCGAGGTATTGGGTGACCCGGAAGACCCGGATGTTGAGGCAGAGCTTATAACCAGGAAGTTCGGCCTTGTTCTGAAGTTCCCGAACACCGTACAGGAAGCAGCGGAAAAAATAGCCTCTACCGTGCAGGAAGAAGACACTCTTGGCAGGACCGACCTCAGAGACAAGGTACTCTTTACTATTGACGGAGAGACAGCAAAGGACTTTGACGATGCCGTGGGGATCGAAAGACTTAAGGACGGCTTTAAACTTTATGTCTCAATAGCCGACGTATCACATTACGTAACAAAGGGCTCGGTCCTCGACCACGAGGCATACGCACGAGCCACCAGCACCTACTTTCCCGACCGCTGCATCCCCATGCTTCCGGAAAGATTATCAAACGGCATCTGCAGCCTTAATCCGAATGTAGATCGCCTGACACTGACCGCTGAGATGCGCTTTGACGACTCGGGAAATCAATTGAGCAAAAAAATATATGAGAGCGTTATAAAGAGCAAGTACCGTCTTACATACACAAAGGTCAAAGACCTTCTGGATGGTGTCGCATACGCTAAAAAAGAACTGGCCGAGATCGAAGAAGAGATCAAGTGCATGGAAGAGCTCGCGAAAAAGCTGATGGCAAAAAGAAATGAGAGCGGAAGTCTCGACTTTGACCTGCCGGAGCCTCAGATGATAATCAACATTGAGGGCAAGGTTGAAGACATTGTAAAGGGTGAGCGCAACATCGCTCACCGCATAATAGAAGAGTTCATGCTCGCTGCCAACCGCTCTGTTGCCGAAGAGTTCGAGAAGAGAGAGCTACCAAGCTTGTACAGGGTTCACGATGCGCCGGAGAGCGACCGACTGGAAGACTTCAGGGCCTTTGCCTCAACATTCGGCCTTCATCTTAAAGGAAACAACCCCAAGGCATTTCAAACAATTCTCAAAAAAGTTGACGGCCTTCCCGAAGAGAGGCTCATTAACCACGTGCTCCTGCGCTCACTCAAGCAGGCCGTATACTCTGACATCAACACCGGGCACTTCGGACTTGCTTTCGACAACTACACTCACTTCACCTCTCCGATCAGAAGATACCCTGACCTTATCGTACACAGACTCACAAGAGAGTTGATACACAACAGCTACACAAAGAAACTCAAGGACAGGATGAGTGAAGAACTCGCTCCCATTGCCGCTCACTCAAGTGAGAGAGAAAGAAACTCCATGCAAGCGGAGCGTGAGATAACAGACCTTAAGAAAGCTCAGTTCATGGAAGACAAGATTGGCCAGGAGTTTGACGGTTTCATATCAGGGGTGACAGGCTTTGGTTTCTTTGTCGAGCTTAAGGATTATTTTATCGAAGGACTCGTGCATGTCACAAGCCTCCTTGACGACTACTACACATACGATGAAAAGCGCCACTCCCTGATCGGTGATGCAACGGGCAAGAGTTATACGCTCGGAAGCGCGGTGCGTGTTATGGTCGACAGGGTTGATCTTGAAAGACGAAGGATCGACCTTGAACTTATTGAGGAAGGCACTAAGATAAAAAAGCGTACAAGAAAAAGAGCAAAACGCAAATGAAGATAATAAATGGCAAGAGAGGGCTTAAGCAGTTCAGCGGCTGTGTGCTGACACTTGGCAACTTCGACGGTGTGCACACCGGACACAAAAAAGTTATCTCAAATGTTATCAAAAAAGCAGAAAAGATAAACGCGCCTTCCGTTGTATTCACTTTTCAGCCCCACCCTCTGAAGGTCATAAAGCCGAAGAGCTCGCCGCCGCTGCTTCTAACACCGGAGGACAAGGCAAGCTATATTGAAGAGCTTGGCATAAAAGTACTTGTGCTCGCGCGCTTCACAAAAGAACTTGCCGCAACACATCCGCATGAGTTCATAGAAGAGCTTATCGTAGATACACTTGACCCTAAAGAAGTGGTTGTCGGACACGACTTCTCCTTTGGCAGGAAAAAAAGCGGCACGATAGATAACCTAAAAAAACTAGGCAATGAGTTAGGCTTTAAGGTAACGGTCATAAAAGCATGCACAAAAAACAAGATGATCGTAAGCAGCTCACTTATTAGAGAGCTTATATCAACGGGTGAGGTTCACAAAGCACACGCACTCCTTGGCAGATCCTACTCCATCACAGGTAAGGTTGTTCGCGGTATGGACCTCGGTAAAAAGATCGGCTACCCGACGGCAAACATTAGCACAAAGAACGAGATGATACCCCCTGCCGGCGTTTACGCGGTCAAGGTAGAGATACTAACCGGGCGAAAGACAAAGGAGTTTGTCGGTGTCACGCACATCGGGGCGGCACCGACCTTTAAAAGAAGAAGGCGCTTCATAGAAACGCACATACTTGACTTTGAGGGTGATTTATATGGTAAAGTAATACGAATAAATTTTCATAAACATCTAAGAAACATAGAGCGTTTCGAAAGTGAAACCGAACTTAAAGGCCAGATCATAAAGGATATAAAAAAGGCCGGACAAAACATAACGCTTGTGAGTAAAAACCTTTGAAAATCCCCGGCGACATTAAAATACTCGGAATCTTCGGCGACCCGATAGAGCACACCCTTTCTCCCTCCATACAGAATGCGGCTTTCAACGCTCTCTCGCTTAACATGGTCTATCTTCCCTTCAATGTAAAAAATGAAAACCTTAAGGAAGCAGTGGCATCAATAAAAGCCCTCAACATGCTCGGGGTCAACGTAACAATACCCCACAAGGAAGCGGTAATGGAGTTTCTTGATAAGGTTGATGAAGATGCCGAAAAGATCGGTGCGGTAAACACCATAGTTAACCGCGGCGGTGTACTCACGGGATACAACACCGACGGCGAAGGCTATATTGAAAGCCTTACTCAGGAAACAGCTTTTGAAGTAAGCAACAAAAATATTCTAATGCTGGGAGCAGGCGGGGCCGCCAGGGGCATACTATACGCACTCCTTAAAAGAAACCCTTCAAAGATCACCATAGCCAATAGGACAATAGAGCGCGCAGAAAATCTTAAGGCCGAGTTCAGCAAGTTTTTTCCGGAGGCAACTATCAACATCACAGGCACGAACAAGATCGAGTCTATCGAAACATTCGACCTTATTATAAACACCACCTCCTCCGGCATGAGCGGGACCGAAGAAACAAAACTTATAGTAGAGCCAAAGAACTTTAAAAAAGATGCGGTTGTATCAGAGATAATATATAAGCCCATGGAGACCCCTCTTTTAATCGAGGCCGAAAAAAACGGGCTGCGTCTTCACAAAGGTCTTGGCATGCTCATCCATCAGGGCGCACTCGGCTTCAAACTATGGACCGGCAAGGATGCACCCGTTGAGGCTATGAGATCGGCCGCCTTAGTAAGCCTGGAGGCACGTTGAAGGCTGTCATAATCGCCGACTCCCATATCCATGGCAAAGGCGACCCTGTCCAAGAAAACCTTGTACGTCTGCTTAACTCGCTTTGCTCGGATAAAAACCCGCCGGAGGTACTCATTCTTCTTGGCGATATATTTGAGTTCTGGATGGGTTTTAACAAGACGGCTTACTCCAACTACCTTCCGACCCTTACGGCACTAAAAAAGATAAACAACGCAGGGATAAGGATCATATACCTCGAGGGCAACCATGATTTTTTAATGGGCCGATACTTCACAGAAACCATAGGCGTAGAGGTCTACCCCGAATACGCGGTGGTCGAACTTGACGGAACAAAACTATACCTGACACACGGAGACTCACTGGACAAATCTCCCAGATACACTTTTTGGAGGTGGTTAGTCCGCAGCCTACCCGTAAGGATCTTGAACATGATCCTGCCGTCAGGCACCTCATGGTTGATTGCAGACAAGCTCTCGGATAAAAGCAGGTTCTATAACCTCGAAAGAGGTATCAACATTGAAAATTTCATAAAGGAGTATGCAAGAGAGAAACTAAAAGAGAAAGATATCGATGTCTTTGTTGCCGGTCACTCCCACAAAGCCACCATAGAAGACATTTATGAGAGGAAAAAATATATAAACCCTGGTAGTTTTGCCGATAACGGAAGCCATGTTACGTTCCAAGACGGTGCATACAAAATCGAGAAAACTAAAAATTAATTAACTGATCACCCTTCGCCTTAAAAATATCCTTTATTGCTTACCGCTACATCAAATACATATACGATGCCGGTGTATTCATCTAATATCGGATTAAGGCCCTCAAGAACGGCCTCGAGTTTTTCTTCCGGCATGACGCTTAAAAGCATAACAAGATTTTCCATAGAGTTTGTCATCGGGTTTGAGACATGTATGCCGTGATGGCCCCTGCCTGAGATGATCTGAACGATCGTATAACCCGTTGTGCCCAGGCTGTCGAGTAGGTCTGTGATATAGCCTAGGTGTTCTCTCTTGATGATCACCTTAACCTCTTTCATGGAATATAAAGTTAGTTTTGACATTTTATCTTCTCCTTTACTTAAGGTTTAGAGGTCCCATTAACATGGTTCCCATCCTTTGTTAGCCACATAGCGGTTAAACTCGCCGCTCTCAGGGTCTACCGAAACCAAGAAAACCCATTCCTTGTCATAAAAGTTCTGAAGCATCGGATGACCGTCTATAATGCCCTGGATGGCATCCTTCGGTGCCTCTATTATCGTAGTCAGTCTTACGGGCTCATGAAATGGCTTGTCTCCGGCCATAACGGTCTGGAGTGGAAGACCCGCCCTGATATCACTGTGACTTCCGTACATTATCGCATTCCTGCAGGTAACGTTGTGGTATATCTTGCTGCCGCTTCCGTAGTTGTCGTTATCTACCGTAGAAAAATAATGCTCCATATTGATCCATTGGGTTACTACCTGGGGAGCTATCATTATAGCCTCAAGGGAGCTGTAGTCCTTGTCTACAATATGGTCATATGAATGAAGAAATACCCTGCCGCTCAGGTCAGTATCTTTTGTGAGATAACGCCGGCCGACGACAAAAGACGTATTGCCGGATAGCCCCCACTCGGGCCTTACCTGACTCCAGTCAGCACTCTTTCTCTTTACTATCTTCCAGGCCTTATCGGGCTCAAGTGATTTATTGATATCCGGAAGCCTTTCGCACCTCTCCCTGCTGGTCAGCTTTCCTGCCCTTAAGAGGTCAGCCTTAAACCTCTCCAAATCCTCCCTGTGCGACTCCGGCAAATCCCTGAAGTCATATATCGTAATCTCGTCCGTTGTGGTATCGTGTCTTCCGGGAACAAAGTATGTATCGTCGGGGATAACAATGCTTTTTTCGTTAAGCCCCTCCCTTACCTCGGCCTTGTTGGCCATTGCCGCCACTACCCTTGCGTTGGGATGGCCGCTATTACCGCCGCAAGCGCCGCAATCGAGCGCAGCCTCAAAGGGATTGTTCTCTGTTGTGCTGCCGTGACCGCAAAGAAGAACTATGCGCGCGAAATTTTTCGTGAGCCCCATAGCCCTTAAGGCGCTTTCGACCGTAAAGACCTGCTCCTCGATAGTAAAACCGAGCTGCATTATCCTACCCATACTCGCCGATGCCCAACGCGGGTTGATCCTGTAATTTTCCCGAAGCTCTTTAACGAAATCGTTTAACTCATACTCAGTAAACTTGCTCTTGCAGGGCTCAGCCTCTTTGTCCATCGCACGAAGGCGAAGGTGCTCCACAAACTCATCTGATACATTTAGACCCCTGCCCTTAAACTTCTCCACGAGTGCTCTGCGTATAATAATACTCTGGTTGAAGGAGAGCATCTCATAGGCCTCTTCCTTGGTAGGCCTGTCAACGGTAACACTTGTCCTTACATGAGGCATCCATAGCTTCCTGAACCAACGACTGACCTTTGCGTACAACCCGGTAACCCAGGTCTTACCTAAAATAGGTATAAAGTAAAACCACCCAAAAGACTCGACCATAACATATGGGGTGATAATGTCACCTTTCAGATCGTACAGGAGCGTGTACCCGGCTTTCCTTAGCTTGCTTCTTGATCTGTGCTTTAAGATGACCTTGCCCTGGTCCTGCCTGGGCACTTCCCTGACCTTGTTCTTTGGAGATACGATTACGGGGATCTGCTCCGTCTCATGCGAACTTCCAAGAGCGCGATAGCTGATGAACGCACCGAAGAACCCGGCAAAGCCATAGGTCTCATTATCACCGGTGCTTTCAAGATGACGACGAAATGGTTCACTCCTGACATCAATACAGAAAACACTCTGAGTGGCGGACCTTTTATCCGAAGCGGCTTTGTCCCGACCGCTTACGTTTACTTTGAGCTTTCCAATCAAGGACTCGCGATAGGTTTCCTCAAAAGCCTTGAGCCAGACAAGGCCCCTTTCCGAATCATCCAGAGAGGTCATCCACTCGACCGCTCCTATAATGTCCTTTGCCGAAGAGTTTAAAAGCTCCTCGGCGGCTATACCGACACTTTCTGTAAGTATCAGGGTATTTTTCACATAAGACTCAAGTCTTTCTCGAGTACGAAGCGAAGAGGCTTTGGCAAAGTACCCTTCCCGAAGCTCCTCCCAGTAAGTATTCGCGTTAGAGCCGGAAAAGATTATCCTATCAACCTCATCCGAGAAGAAAGAAGGGACAAGCGCAGATGACTTTTCGCACCTAAAGAAGTAGTCAAGAGAAGACCCCTTCATATATTCCGTGATCTGATCGATGTTGGCATCTGTACCGAGCTTTTCTCTACACACAATGGAGGCAAACTCCTTTTCATACCATAACCTTATCGCCATCAAATCAACAAGGTGAGCAGGGTATCTTTGCTGCCAAGCGTGCTCCTCTTGATCTTCACGCCACTTGATATAACCGGCCCAGCCCGGTAGAAAAACGAGGTGGCGCCTTATATAGTCCTGCACCATGTCTTCGGTAACGCCCAGTGAACTAAGACACTCGGCCATGCAATCCTCAGCTTTTGCCGGCAGTTGCTTAAGCTTCTCTGCAACGTCCTTGATACCGTGATGCGAAATCTCCTTTGATGCCACGTAACGCCACGCATCGTACATGCCCTTATCCTTGCCGGGCATAGCCCAGTCAGCGTGGCCCTCATCGAGAAAAGCTTCGCACCACTTAATAAGCTCTATATCTATTTTGTGCGTGATGCCTTCGTCATCATCTTTAAGCACATTATCGCACCACGCCGAGATGGTCATCTCTCGCCCAAGACCCTTAACATCATTATTAACAATGCGTTCCAACTCTTCATTAACGTCATACGGCTCTATGGCTTCAGCCAGGTGCTCAAACAGCCTGCCTGAAAGCCCGGCCTCTACGGCAGGAGCGCCCTCGGAGACCTTATGTTCAAATGATGCCTTTAGAACATCAAATGGTGTGATCTCTTTACCGCCTATCTTCATGTACCCAGAAAGGCCTTTTCTCTCGATCGCTTCTCTTAAAGACTGATGCAGATGCTCCGCTTTTATCCTTCCGCACCTCAGATAATCAATATAAGTCTCTTCCGGAAGGTACCCTTCGGCACCAAAAAGGTCCTTACCCTTCTTAAGCGCATCCTCAAAACTCATATCCTCGAAACCGTGAAGAGGGTTATGATGAACAAAGGTGGTCATAGGATAGTAGTAAGCTATAGCCTCACTCGCAAGCCTTACCGCGGCGTGCAGCCCCATTCGTTCAGAGACGCTGTGTTTCGAATCCTTTACTTTACCCATGATATAACTTCCGTTTTGGTATTTTTATCATTACCTGTCAGAACAACCCCGTCACTGGGCATCTTAATGATACCCACACCTAGCATCAACAGTATAATAAGCACTATAACAAGAGAGATCCCCTCATTGTACTTAAGCCTTTTGTATTCGAATGAAAGTTTTTTAGGACCAAACAGCACCTTTTGCAGAAACATGATGAAGTACCAGGATGCCATTAGCCACGTAAAAAGGACAACAAAGGTATGCCACGACAGCTTTGCCGACATGCCCATCAAAACCTCTATAAAGCCGGCAAAGAGTCCGAAAGGAGGCAGACCCACCGCAGCCCAAGCAATGAAGAAGACAAGTACACCAAAGATCGGCATGGGCTTTGAAAGTCCGCCTATTCTGGTTATAAGTGTATCCAGCCTTACATCTCCATAACGAACGGTTACGACCCTCCAGATAAGAAGCACCCCGGCGGTTACCATTCCTATCGAAACCGCATAAACAAACATTGATGTACTACCCAAGACATTAAGAGCCAACCCGAGCCATAAGATAGAGTAAAGAGCCAACCCGGCGTATGCGGCAAACTCCGGTGTTTTCTTTTGGATAACAGCCTTTAAAGAACCATACAGAGCTCCCGCTGTGGCAAATACAACCAAAAGGTTCGATGTGGCCGCGGAAGAATCCTTATTGACAACAAACACTTCGCTTATGGACATTGAAAAAATCCCATAAAGCCCCATCAAAGGCAGAAGCAGGGACAAAAAGGCCGAAAGGGAAAGCGGCAGGCCTGACAGGATCGAAACATAACCTCCGTGAAGCGGGAATAAAGGCATCATAACCATGAAAGAGAAAAACAGCAGAGTGACATTCCCAGTCAAGACATAAAGAACGGCAGCGACTATAGAAAGAGAGAATACCGCTACGCCCCACCAAAAATTCTTCGAAGACGCACTGTTTTTATAAAGCAATATGAGCACCAGAAAAACAAGTAGTGCCGCAATAAGAAAAGCAGACGATACGGTCTTTGAGCTTGCAGATAAAAACCCGATACCGATTATAAGGGTCACTATTACTGCAATAGACTCTCTAAGATCCTTTACCCCTAAAGACAAAACGGATGCCAGAGCGGTAAGGATCAAGATACATGAAAGTAGTGTGTTAAGGTTTTCTGTTAATATCATCATAATAGCTGTGCAAACCTGTTATGGAAGAAACCGTAAGTACCTCTTCTCTATCAAATTAGCAAATCTTATTATCCTGTGATGTAGCCAGGCATATATATTATCCGTATAGGTTTTGTTGACCAAAAGTATGTAAAGTTTGGCCCTGAATTCACTGACCCATGAAGGCCACTTCGCCTTTCTGCCATGAGCCCTCAGATAGTTCAGCGACCATTTAAAGACCACATAGAACAAGACCGCTACAATAAGAGTATCAAAGACGAACGACGGCAAAGAGGCTGCGTGGAAGTACGCCGCGACCTCATTATGATCCGGGTATAAGAAGTAGGTGAAACTCTCTACTGCAAAAAGGTATACAAAGACAATAACGACCAAAGTAATGAACATAAGTATAGAAAGCTTTATCGATATACTGAAAGATGTGTCTGTCTGTGCCTTATATATTGCCATGATCGCCCGAGACGAAGTAACCCAGCTGAAGAACAGAAAAACAAGCGCACCCTGAGACTCCATTAAAGGTAACCTGAGTGCTCCATGGGCCACAAGGAGGATAACGAGGGGAAGAACAAGTGACAAAACAAAACCGGTTAGCCACGTAAGGAACGAGAAGCCATCCTCTTCGCTCTCCAGTTCGGGGTCCTTATCTTTAGCTGTCAAGTAAGGAAACTTTGGCTCAAGTCTCGCCTTATGAATAATGTTGCCACAGTTAAGGAATATAGTTGCCTTAAAAAGTCCGTGAGCAATGAGATGGAATATCGCCAGGGCAAAAGCACCAACACCGCACTCGAGGATCATAAAACCCATCTGCCCTATCGTAGAATAACCGAGCGTCCTTTTTATATTATTCTGCACAAGCATCATCGATGAACCTATAATAACGGTAAGCAGCCCTATTACCAGGACAACATGCAGTGTGGCGGGACTACTTCCGTAAAGAGGTGCAAGACGGTTTATCAAAAACCCTCCTGCATTTATTATTCCGGCATGAAGCAGCGCGTGCATGGGCGTCGGTGCATAAAGCGCATCACGAACCCATATATGGAGCGGGAACTGTGCGGATTTACTCATGGCTCCGACGAATATCAAAAGCGTTATCGCGGTATTGGCATGGATCGTAAACCACGGCCCCAGCGAATAGGTAGTTGTGATTCCGGGAACCTGACTAAAGATTTCCTTTAACTCCAACGTACCGTATATATTATATGCTAAAGCGATTCCGGCCAGGAACGCGATATCTCCAAACCTTAAAGTCATAAAGGTCTTAAAGGCGCCCTTCATGGTCGCATGATCGGTGTACTGATATGAAAGAAGGTAGAGCATAAAGCTCATAAGTTGCCAAAATATGAATATCAAAAGCAGGTTGGGGCTTGAGACCATACAGAAAAGTATCGCTGTCGTAAAGCTCAGCAGAACATTGAACTTGGGATAGTCAGACTCCTCCCTCATATAGTTCATGGAAAAAATAAATATAGTCGCTGTTATGATAGATATGAGGACCATCATGACCGCAGCCAGACGATCAATATAGAAAACCAGGTTAAAGAGACCGCTACCGGATCCCAATAGAAATGAAAGGTCTATAGTCTGCGGGCCAACAGTAACAACCTTATAGATGATCTGTAATGCAACGATAACCGCTACAACATGAAGTGCCAGCCCTAAACGAAAAACAATTTTACCCTGACTTTTTCCCAGTAAAGCGTTAATTAATGCACTTAAAAGCGGAGCTATTATTATTAATACGGGATTATAAAGTAACACAGCGTTGACCCCTTATTATTTTGATTGGGAATTTTAGCACGCTCTGGCAAAACAGTCAATATTATACGGCCCTGTTTTTAATATGGTTTTCCTTTAACCTCAGGCAAAAAAACACCCTTAAACGACAACTATAAGACCGACAAAAATATGACTTAAAAAGAAAGATTTAATCAATAAAAAAAGCCGGCACCCTAAAAGATGCCGGCTTTTTTATTAAAATTATCAACCTCTACTCCGTATCCAAAGAGGCATCCTTTGTTGTGGTCATGGTTCCGGATATCTTGTCGCCGAAACGAAAACCACTTTCATCATTTACGGACATTACCGCTTCCATAACAACAACGGCTATCCCCGCGATAAGCACAACGAACTTCCCAACGTATGGCACTATCCCTACAACTATATAGGCCAAGACGATTACGGCAAAGATAGCGTTCCTTAAAAAACTCTCTCTAAGGTCACAGATCTCGCCCTCACGGACAACACTCACGACCTTAAGCCCTGTGAACCTCTTCCCAAAACTACCGCCCTTAATACCATCCGCTATAAGAAGATATACGATAGCCGCGACGGGTCCGACCGGCTGAGACAAAAAGAAGAGTAAACCGGCGATAATAAAATCAACAAGCCTTGCCACACCGCGCTCAATAAGAGGCGGCTTTGGAAATCCCGGGTTCTTAAGGTCCTTTATCTCCAGCTCATCTGTCATCGCTATTGCCCCTCCTCAACATCAGTTCTGGTAAAAATAACAAAGGCCATGGCAGGCCGCTTGGAGCTTTCCCTCATGGCAAAGTTAATACCATCAAAGTTCCAGCCCTCGGTAACCATAGAATTAATGGTATCGGTCAGATCCTCATCAGTAACAGAGCTGAGCTCAACGACCTTATAGCTCAGCTTCTTTTCTATCTTAGTTTCCGTGCTCATCTACTTACTCTGATATATGGCACGCCCTATAAAGAACGGCCCCATCTCTTCAATATATGTCGAGGTCTGTTTCGTACCCCTCATTGTCTCAACCAGCTTTGAGAGCGGAAAAAGATCTTTTCCAATGAGCGCTATCACAAAGTCGTTGTCGTTCTTGTCGAGTCCGTTACATGTAAGACGTATATCGTGACCAAGGTCAGCGCCGCCAAACGCCCTGCCTATAACACCATGCTCCATAAGTATCATGCCCTGTTCTCTTTTTGGAAGAAGCGCGAACTCACCTTTGCGTCTTAGTGGATACCAAAGGGCCCATGGCCAATCAGCGTTTGTCGCTACACGCTTTGAACGCTCAACGAGCCAATCTTCAAGATTCTGTTCATGTCCGATGGCGTATGTGCGTCCCATCATGGTGTACTCGTGCTTTTGAGTAAGTGTATCGAATGGAGCTTTATTTAAGATATCCCTTAAGGTGGTAACAAAAAACCCCGGCTCCTCGCTCATGGTTATAAGCCCGATACCCTTTGGGTCATTCACGTCCGCGTACATGGCGCAGTCAATACCGCTTTCCTTTAGAGCTTTGATGAGGGCATCCGTATCAGTTACATTGCCGAAGGCCGTTAGCTGCATAAACAAACGTCTGTCACAGTGCTGCCTCTCGCCGTCCTTCTCGGCGCCCTTTTCCCTTACGTCAATTAAAGCCTCGGTGTCTATATCGATTGGGGGGCCGCCTTTACCGCCGCCGGGGTGTCCGCCTTTTTTATCTTCGCCCTTTGGGTGTCCACCCTGTGGGTGTCCTGGATTCATATGCTATTCTCCTTAATGATTTAATTAAAACAAAAGGGGGGTTATTTTACAAGCCCCTCCCGACAAAAGCCGTTTGATAAAACAAAAAGGGGGGCCTAATTACAAGCCCCCCTTCTCTATGAAAAACAATCAAAAAAACAATCTATTTATAAGCGGCATGGGCCGCTATTTACTTATATATCTATCAGCCCTTGGCTGCTTTTTTCTTATCACGCGCAACCTTGGCCTCTTCGCTTGGCTGATAGGTGCAGAAGGGTTCCTCATCCATATAGTCTCCGGTGAAGGCAAACGCCCTTGCCCTGCATCCCCCGCAGACCGAGCGGTACTCACAGTAGCCGCATCTTCCTTTATAGTCGTCCCACGCGCGCATCTCTTTAAAGACACTGGAGTCATTCCAAATGTGGCTGAACTTCTCTTTACGTATGTCGCCGCATTCCTCATCAAGGAAGCCGCAGATCTGGACCTTGCCGACGTGAGAGAGGAAGGCAAATGATTGTCCACCCATGCAGCCCTTGCTCATCGCGTCCATCCCGTGTGTTTCCGGGGTGACCTTAATACCCTTCTCACGTTCCTTCTGGCGGAATATCCTATAGTAGTGAGGTGCGCAGGTAGGTTTGAACTGTATGGGCACCTGATCACGCATATCGTAGAACCATGTAAGTGTCTTCTCATACTCATCAGGGCTTATCTCCATGTCCTTCATGTTCTCGCCTCTTCCGGTCGGGACAAGCAGGAACGGATGATGCGCCTTGGCACCAAGCTTGATGACCATGTCCAGTATTTTGGGAAGCTCATGAAGGTTATGCTTACTGACGGTGGTGTTGACCTGAAACTCCAGCCCAACCTTGTTGCAGTTCTCAATTGCCGTCATAACGCTTTTGAAGGCTCCGGGAACACGACGAAAATCATCATGGCTCTTCTCGGTAGCGCCGTCTATTGAGAGACTAATGCGCTGGATACCGACCTCCATCATTTTCTTCGCACTTTCTTCGGTAACCAGAAAACCGCAAGGGGCCATAACCATCCTGAGCCCAAGGTCCGTTCCGTACTGTGCGATATCCCATATATCATCACGGAGCATGGGTTCGCCTCCGGTCATGATCATAATAGGTTTTGCAAAGCTTGCGACGTCTTCCATGAAGGTCATGCACTCTTCAGTAGTAAGCTCATTTGGATAGGGGCCGAACCTTGCCGCCGCTCGGCAATGGATGCAGTCCAGGTTACATGACCTTGTAAGTTCCCAGGCAATAAGCCTCGGGAGCCATATTTTTTCTCCGTTCGGGCCTTTCGGCTCCGCGCCGTGTGGGCCTCCGCCCTTCATTCCGGGTACCGCGTGAGGGTGACCCTTTGGTGCATGTCCGCTCATAACCTCTCTCCTTTAACAATAAAAAAGACGCTTTGTGGAGCTTTGTGAGCGCCTTTCCCTTTTATATGTTTATTGCCTTTATTAAGCTAGCACTCAGGCACGTAATACCCGTGCCGCATCCTTGGCAAAGTAGGTGATTATCATCTTTGCCCCTGCTCTCTTTATCGAGATCAGCGTCTCCATCATAACCTTCTCACCGTCTATCCAACCTTTTTCCTCAGCAGCCTTTATCATACTATACTCGCCACTTACGTTATATGCCGCAAGCGGATAATTGAACTCGTCCTTTATGCGTCTTATGATATCAAGGTAAGGCAACGCGGGCTTTACCATGATGATGTCCGCACCTTCGCTTATGTCCTGGGCCACTTCTCGCAGAGCCTCATCCGTATTAGCCGGATCCATCTGATAGCTTAATCTGTCACCGAACTCGGGTGTACTTTCCGCAGCCTCTCGGAAAGGACCATAATAGGCACTCGCGTACTTTGCCGCATAGCTCATTATCGGCACGCCCTGAAAGCCCTCCTGATCGAGCGCGATCCTTATAGCCTGCACCCGTCCATCCATCATGTCCGATGGAGCGACCATGTCCGCTCCACTTTCAGCGTGAGAGACGGCTTCACGTGCTAAAAGCTCAAGGGTGGAGTCGTTATCCACATCCTTATCTTTAATAATACCACAATGACCGTGAGAAGTATACTCGCACATACAGACATCGGTTATGACATAAAGCTCCGGGGCCGCGTCCTTTATGACTTTAATGGCTTCCTGCACCGGGCCGTCACTTGCAAAAGCACTTAAACCTGATGCATCCTTCTTCTCGGGTATGCCAAAGAGTATGACCGCCGGAATACCCAGAGCCACGATCTCTTCAATCTCTGCCTTTAAGTTGTCAACCGAGAGCTGAAAATGACCCGGCATGGATTCGATAGGTTTTTTAATACCCTTACCGTAAGTAACAAAGAGCGGCAGCACAAGGTCATCGACCGTAAGCTGCGTCTCACTCATCATCCTTCTTATTACCGCGTTCTTTCTAAGCCTTCTGGGTCTGTAATCAGGAAATTTCATTTCATAACTCCTTTGTAAAGTACCTCTCCATCGCGCTTGCGAGTCCATCCAGTGTATACTTCTTGGCCTTGATCTTCACCGTAAGACCAAAGTCCTCTGCTGTCTTTGTTGTCACAGGCCCGATACAGGCAACCGTAATACTCTTCAAGGCCTTCGTAAGCTCATTCTTCTTAAAGAGTGAAACAAAGTTCGTAACCGTTGAGCCTGAGGTGAATGTAACAACATCTACCTTACCTTTCTTTATAAGGCTCTTTATCTCTTCTGCCTCTTTTTTCGGACAAATTGTTTTATAGCTCGGCGCGACATCTATTTTACCACCGAGTTTTTTTATCTCCTTTGGTATAACATCCCTTGCCACCTCGGCCCTTGGCAGCAAAAATCTTTTGCCCCTTATGCTATTGACACCCTTCTTTTGAAACTCCCTGATAACGCCCTCGGCAACATACTCACCGGGAACAAGATCGACCTTGATCCCCCTCTTGGTCACCTCATCCCTTGAGGCAGGCCCTATGCAGCATATCTTCACACCCTTAAGCTCCCTGATATCAAGACCAAGGCTATAAAGACGCTTGAAAAAATATTTTACACCATTTACGCTTGTAAATATAGCCCAATCATAGCTTGAAAGTTTTTTGATCGCTTGATCCATCTTCGCGCTGCTCGTTGGAGCTACTGTCTTTATAACAGGCACTGCTACTGTTTGTGCGCCTTTGGTCTCCAGAATATCAATAAACTTTTCGGCCTGTGCCCGTGTTCTTGTTACAAGCACACGGCGACCGAAGAGCGGGCGCTCCTCAAACCAATTAAGTTTTTTTCTAAGCCCTACAACACCACCTATGACCGTCACAACAGGGGGCATTATGTTTTCTTCCTTTGCCATGCCTGCTATATTCGCAAGCGTTCCCGTTAAGGTCTTCTGCTCCGGCAATGTTCCCCAGCGAACCAATGCGACAGGGGTTTCAGGGTCCTTGCCGTTATCTATTAACTTACCTGTTATGCGCTTAAGGTTCTTCCAGCCCATCAGCACTACTATCGTACCGCCAACTGTTGCAAGGCCCTTCCAATCTATGGCGCTCTTGCCCCGGCCACTCATTTCCTGACCGGTTATAACGGTAACCTGACTTGCCATGCTCCTGTCGGTAAGCGGTATGCCCGCGTATGCCGGAACCGCGCTTATGCTTGAAACACCCGGGACGACCTCAAAAGGTATTCCCTCGCCGTAAAGAGCCCTTGCCTCCTCACCCCCGCGGCCAAGTATGAAGGGGTCTCCACCTTTGAGCCTAACCACGACCTTGCCTTCCCTTGACTTCTTTATGATGAGTTTACTGATACGTTCCTGCGTTGCGCTCCTGAAACGGCCGCGCTTGCCAACATAGATACACTCTACGTTCTTTTTAACATGCGTTAAGAGCTTTTCATTGGCAAGGTAGTCATAGATGACGCACCCGGCTTTTTTAAGCGCTTCCACTCCCTTTACGGTTATAAGCCCGACCTCTCCCGGGCCGGCTCCGACCAGATATACTTTTCCAAATTTATTTTTCATATACATTAGTGCCGTAAGCTGAAGCACGGCTTATTGATATTACCAAAGCGAAGATATTTAATCAATGTTCCGAGGCATTACTTTTGATGTAGGACAACCAACCTCTTCGTCCGAGCTGATCATCATATCGTCACTGCTCTGCGTTTAAATAACTTTTCTATTTCAACGGCAAAAAATACGACCGTTGCCATGGCAAGGGTAAAGGCAAGCTAACCAAGAGAGAGAGCCTCTGTCTTGAATATCGGCTGGAGAAAGGGTACGTATATCGTCGCCATCTGAAGGATGAAGGTAAGAGCGACAGCACCCCAAAGGAACTTGTTGGTAAAGAACCCCTTTGAAAAGAGCGAGTCTTGCTCGAACCTTATCGCCAAAACGTGGCCCATCTGGCTAAGCGCCAGCACGGTAAAGACCATTGTTTGCCAATGAGCGCCATTCTCACTCATGGCCCACTCCTGAGTAAAGATACAAACAGCTCCCATAAGAGACCCTACCCATACTATATGGATGCCAAGACCATGAGAAAAAACACTTTCCTTCGGATGGCGGGGCGGCCTCTTCATTATCCCCCTCTCCTTTGGCTCAACAGCCAGGGCAAGCCCCGGAAGCCCGTCGGTTACGAGATTTATCCAGAGTATGTGTATAGGCAAGAGCGGTATTGGAAGGCCGAAGAAAGGTGCCAGGAATATCGTCAGGATCTCTCCTGAGTTACTGGTCATCGTGTACTTTATGAACTTACGGATGTTATCGAATATGCGCCTGCCTTCCTTCACCGCTCCTACGATAGTTGAGAAGTTATCGTTAAGGAGCACCATATCGGCGGCTTCCTTGGAGACGTCCGTTCCGGTTATGCCCATGGCTATCCCGATATCGGCACGCTTTAAAGCTGGCGCGTCGTTAACCCCATCGCCGGTCATGGCAACATAATGGCCCCTTTCCTGAAGAGCCTTTACTATCTTGAGCTTCTGCTCGGGAGCGACCCTTGCGTAGACACTTATATGCTCGACCTCTTCTATGAACTCCTCTACGGGTAACTTTTGAAGCTCTCTTCCCGTCATTACCTCCCTTGAATCCTCATCCAAGAGGCCAAGCCTCTTTGCGATAGCTCTTGCTGTTATGGGATGATCCCCAGTTATCATTACAGGCTTTATGCCCGCCGTTCTGCATACCTCTATGGCTCTGGCCGCCTCTTCCCTTGGCGGGTCCATTATCCCCACAAGCCCTATTATCGTAAGATCTTTTTCAACATTCTCTGTATCCAGAACATCAGGCACCTCATCCCAATGCCGCAGAGCGATGCATAAGACCCTTAAGCCGTCAGCGGCCATCCTGTCGTTTATTCTATGAAGCTCATCACTCTTAAGAGGCCTTACCCCTTCGCTTGTAAGTATGCTGTGCGCCTTCTCGGTTACCACCTCTATGGCACCCTTTGTAATGGAGCTAAAATTGCTTCCCGGAACAAGTCCCTTATGAAAGGTGGTCATGCACTTTCTCTCAGAATCAAAGGGGATCTCACCGACCCTTGAAAAATCCTTCTCAAGCTCTGTCTTATCAAAGCCGTTATCAGCGGTAAGGTTATACAGAGCAACCTCTGTCGGGTCGCCTATGACACCGCCGCCACCCTCACCGGTATGGGCATCGTTACTTAAGGCCATGGAGACCATCAGGGAGTACTCGGGTGAGCTTGGCGCCATCTCGGGGATCTTTCTAAAGGCAACGTCCTTGCCCTTTATAAGATGACTGTCTATGTACAGCTCCTCCACCGTCATCTTGTTCATGGTAAGGGTGCCGGTCTTATCCGAACATATATACGTTACCGAGCCCAGGGTCTCAACCGCCGGAAGCCGTCTTATAAGAGCGTTCTGCAAAACGAGTTTTCTTGCCCCAAGCGCAAGTGAGATCGTAACCACGGCAGGAAGGGCTTCGGGAATGGCGGCAACGGCAAGGGAGATGGCGGTCAGGAGCATAAGGAGCGTGCCTTCCCCCCTGAAGACACCGAGGGCAAAAACAACAGCACATATAAGGAGCACCGAGAGGGCGAGCTTCTTACCGAAGTTCTCAAGGCGTTTCTGCAGCGGGGTCCTTACCGCTTCTTCCTCCTGGAGCATGGCGGCTATCTTGCCGAGTTCTGTCTCCATCCCGGTTGCGACAACCACACCCCTGCCGCGGCCATTGGCAACAAATGTGCCGTTATAGGCAAGGTTGACCCTATCGCCTATCGGAAGATCCTTTTCACTCAAAGTGTCTGTATGCTTTTCTACGGGAACGGACTCGCCGGTAAGCGCTGCCTCCTCGACCCTAAGCATTGCGGCATCAAAAAGTCTCATGTCGGCGGGGATGACCTGGCCCGCGCTTAAAAGTACGATATCTCCTGGGACAAGCAATCTTGCGGGAACGGTGACGGTCTTGCCGTCTCGCATGGTAACGGCCGATGGAGCGGACATCTTCTTCAACGCTGCCATAGCACGCTCGGCACGGTACTCCTGGATAAAACCTATAACAGCGTTAAGTATTACGATAATAAATATGACTATGGTGTCGGTTGCGTCTCCTATGACCCCGGAGATGATCGCGGCAATGATGAGGATGATGATCATGAAGTCCTTGAACTGATCAAGGAACATCATAAAGGTGGTTCGCTTCTTCTTTTCCTTTAGTTCATTCGGCCCATAGCGGACAAGCCTCTCCTCGGCTTCCTTTGAGCTAATACCCTCAAAAGAAGAACCAAGACTGCTTAAGACCTCATCCGCTTCATTTAAGTGCCAATGCATAGGACCTCGCTACCTCAAACTGTGATAATTTAAAGTAAATCATAGCCCCCATCGTGTGTCAATCGCATGTGCCATCTTTGACAAGATCATATTTCTCCTATAAAATATAAGAATATATTAAGTTGCGCTAAGATCAAACAACAGGAAAGAGATATATTTATGACAAACAACAACCTGCCGCAAGGAAAAAGGCCGCTTCACATAAAGACAACATCCGTACCGGTTATCATTATAACAAGCCACTTCCGTATAGAAGGAAACCTTCATATGCCCCATCAGGGCAGGGTCTCGGATTATCTAAACAAAACCGTTGGAGGTCAGTCACGAGATAAATTCTTGTCTATCACCAACGCCTCATGCTACCCCATAGCAGGAGGAGATGAACAGTACTCAGCCGAGTTCCTCACCATCCACAAAGACCACATGCAGATAATAATCCCGCGCTAAGATTTCACTATTCAGAGTGCTGCTCAAAGCTATCAGAGGACCTCAGGGTAAGTATCACATATATAATACAAAGCATTATAGACACCACATGATTAACTCCAAAAAGATATGAGAATGAATCAAGGACACTAAAAAGTTGTCCGGAATGGCCAAGCATGGCAAATGATGGAAAGTCGTTAAAGAACAAATTATAAAGATCAAAACTTATGTAATAAAAGGTCAGGAGCAAAATAACCAAGGTGCCAACGATAGAGACATGAAACACCTTAAACCTTCTTGCAAGCAAATATAAAACACAACTCAGAGCCACGGCAACAAATGTTGAGACAAACATTCCTCTTAAAGGAAAACCGTTTACGGCAACACCCCAATAAAACTCCATTGAAAGCAAGAACATGAACGGCCCTACATAATACAAGGATCCTCCGTTTATTTTTTTCTTATGAATGCCGGCAAAATAAAGAAGCGCTACAAAGAAAATAGCCAGCATAGCGAGTTCCTTTAAAAAGAGTTTTGCCATGACAGCAAAAGACGAAAGATATGAAGCGTCTATCTCTAGCGAAGTGCTGCCCGCGATACCTCCGCTCAACTCACTTGTCCACTGACCATTCTTTTTTAGCAGGTCAAATTTTATAAGGATCGAGGCCGAGGGGAAGTCCCAAAGCAGGTAGCCGTAAAAAGGTATAGCGTAATCGACATACACACCCTCTGTATCCACCCTCAAAGGAAATGAAATATCACCGCTTGATATACGCTCGCCTTTGGCGCTTAGTACGTGATAGCTCAGAACACTTTCATTGAACGGAACGCAACCCTTTATCCTCAGCCTGCCGCTAAAACGCGGCTCGCCTCCACTCTTAAGGGTCTTAAACAAGCCTACCTTATAACTCTCCACTTCGTTATTTATCTCGCACGTTCCCTCATTAAGCGCCAAGCTGCCGAAGCCATCCGGTGTGATCACATCCGTATACACACCATGCACACCGTTCTCAACGAGCATATCCTTCAAGCCCTCCCCGTTAACAGTATGCGCATAACTTACGACACCGATCTTTTTTAACTCGCCCGGCAAGCCGGTAAACAGCGCCCTGTCTGATGGCATCGTAACCGCATAAATTTTTCTACCCTTTACAAAACTTACCACTTCGTTGTTTGTCGCACCAAGCCTATACAGCGTAAGAATCATATTTTCGTACCCGAGGCTCCGCACTTCGTTATACTCCTTAAAGGCATATATCTGTGGCACGAAACGTAAAAGCATCTCAGGATAACGCTCCTTAATGAACCGCAACGCTTTTACGTTATCGCTTTTCATATCGGTCACAACAAAGGCATCTCTATTATTCTTCAACCAAACTATAATCCCATCCAGGTCAAAGGCACTAAGCCCTCCCTTCATCTCAAGCTCTTTATACTTCTTGAGCGAGGGTACCGCTGCACCGTCAACACCATAGAGCATCTTAAAAGCCTTATCCCAGTCATGAATAAGGACAAGCTCTCCATCACTTGTCCACTCAAAGTCTGCCTCAAAATATCTAAAACCTTTATTATAATTGTGATCAAAGGCCTCACGGCTATTTGTATAGGACATGCCAATGATCTCTCCTCCCGCATGTGCTATGACCTTGACCTTGTCGGCATATGCCGACTTGGTCATGAAAAATATAACCACAATAGCGAACAGGATAATCAGCCTTAAGATATTTCTCGTCATCACTTATCCCCCTCACTTGCACCCAGCCCGGCCGGGTTCATTATCGCGAACCGTGCCAGATCGGATATATTTACAGGTGAGCGCTCTATCTTCGGTTTTCCGTTTTCCATACCGGTTATGATCCGACCACCGGGAAGAAAGACCATTGGCTTTCCC
>DAOVXI010000212.1 GCA_030636245.1 Deltaproteobacteria bacterium | reverse complement strand
TGGATATACGTTCAGGCGGTAAGCGCTACGAAGAGTTCGTGCGCCGCGCGATAGAGCATGAAGATGCGATGTACCTCAGGGGTCGTGTCTCACGCGTTTATGAAAAGGACGGGAAGGTCATGGTCCAGGGCGCGGATACCTTAAGCGGAAGTCAGGTCGAGATAGAGGCCGATATGGTTGTTCTGGCAACAGCGCTAGTTTCGAGGACCGGCGCCGACACATTCGCACAGAAGCTCGGCATAGGCTACGACAAGGACAAGTTCTATAATGAGTATCATCCAAAGCTTAAACCCGTTGAGACGGTCACGGCCGGGATCTTCCTCTGCGGTACATGCGTAGGGCCGATGGATATCCCTGAGGCCGTTAGCATGGGAAGTGCCGCGGCGAGTAAGGTTCAGATGCTCTTTAGCGCTGAAGAGATGGCACGTGAGCCGATAACGGCAAGCGTTAACAATACGACATGCAACGCGTGCTGGGACTGTGTAACGGCGTGTCCTTATACCGCTATAGAGAAGACGGATGTAAAGGACAGGGACGGTAACGTTGTGCAGATGTTGGCTAAGGTAAATGGCGGGCTTTGTCAGGGCTGCGGCGTGTGTATCGCGGCTTGCAGAAGCAAGTCCATAGACCTTGCGGGGTATACCGACGAACAGGTGTATGCCGCAATAAATGCCTTCTAGGCGTTTGTGCCCCTAAACCTCCATCTGCTTTGTCAGGAGGGCGGGAATTGAATACTCACATACTATAAAGTATGCTCCGTTTCAATCCCTACTCCTTTCGCGCAGCTGAACATTTATGAACACAAATGGGCCAAAGGCTCTTTAATGATTAAGAATAATATAAAGTAGGAAGAATTTATGTCAACAGACGGGCAAATGTTCTTGTGATGGAAGGGAAGTTTACAAGGTAACTTGGAATGGAAAAGCAGCTAAGAGGTAGGATTTTATAATGTCAACAGAGAATACAAACACAGAGTCAATATTAAAGAGGGCGCCTGCGCCCTTTGAGCCGAAGATAATGGCCTTTGTCTGCAACTGGTGTACTTATGCCGGAGCTGACCTTGCCGGCACCGGAAGGATGGAGTATAAGCCGAACGTCAGGATAATCAAACTTCCCTGCACGGGACGTATTGACCCGTTATTTATCTTGAAGGCCTTTGATAACGGCGCGGATGGTGTGCTTGTCTCGGGGTGTCATCCGGGCGATTGTCACTACACGACAGGTAATTATCACGCGCGTCGCCGCTGGATAGGTTTTAAGAACCTTATGGAGTTTACCGGTATTGATACGGCGAGGGTGCACTTTTCATGGATAAGCGCATCGGAAGCCATAAAGTGGGTAGACCTTATAAATAATGTAACCGATAAGATCGCTGAGATGGGCCCTTTTACCGAGTATAAAGAACTAAAGAAGGTGAAGAATGGATAAGACACCGATATCAGAGAGCGTTAAAAGTATTTTTTTGGAAGCACTGGAGGGAATAGGTTTTAACATCCAGAAGCGTGAGAGCTTTCTTAAGTGGCGTGACCAGGAGGTCTATCTTGCACAGAACTCAGATATGGCTTCGGTCATGTTCGTACAGATCATACGTGAGGACAAGGACGGCAACATGATATGGGGCTTGAGTAAGGAGATGTACGAGAGCTTTAAGGAACTTGCCGAGGCCGATGAAGAGAGCGGAATGGTCGTTGTTCTTCTTGACGGAGACAATAAGGGTTTTGCCCTTGGTATAAAGGATTTTGATCCAATAAAAGAAAAGGCTGAGGTAAGTGAAGAAGGAATACTTCAGATACCTGAAGCGGCGGTCGCCAAGACAGGAGCAGGCACCGCATTTGACGGGATGGATGGCTTTATTGATAGGATGAAAAACGCCTAAGTGGCTGAAGGGGTGGCTCGGGATTAATATTACGACCGAGATTGCCGCGTCGCATGTGCTCCTCGTAGTGACACTGAAAATATTTTGAAGGAAAGTATGAAAATATAATGGAACAACAATTAAGAGATAGGGCAAAAGAGCATTTAACCTCAGGCGAGGTTAGTGTCGTTATCGGCTATGGCTGGAACAGGCGTAAGACCCAGACAACACCTGTGTTCATTACAAAGCCTGAAGATGTCGAGAAGCTCGTCTTTAATAAGCTTTGCGTAAACAACCTGAGCGTTTATCTTACGCGTAAGTACCCTGATATAAAAGCGCTCGGCAGGCCCGCGATAGTTGCCAAGGGCTGTGACATAAAGAATCTGGTTGTTATGATGAGCGAGGGTCAGATCAAGCGTGAGGAGTTGCACATAATGGGT
>DAOVXI010000151.1 GCA_030636245.1 Deltaproteobacteria bacterium | reverse complement strand
GTAAAATGCGCCAGCTGTCTCATCAAAGATATCTGTGTACTTTAAGTGCAAGGAAAAAATTGACATTAAACATTGCCGTAAGGTAACATCATAATCGTAGCAGGGGGAGGAGAGTAACACGTGCAGATAAATGAAGCAGTAGAAATTGTAAAGAATGAGCTCATGCTGGTCGAAAAAGGTTTCAACGAAACCATCCCGACCGATAAGCCGATAATCGGCGAGGTGGGCCACCACATCTGGCAAAGCGGCGGCAAAAGACTTCGTCCCTTTTCGCTTCTTCTTGCCGCAAAACTCTGCGGCTACACAGGCACAAGTCACATCCCTCTTGCGCTCGTGATCGAGTTCATCCACACAGCCACCCTTCTCCATGACGATGTGGTGGACAACGCAACATTACGGCGCGGCGTTGAGAGCGCCAACAAGCTATGGGGCGAAGGCACAAGCGTGCTTGTAGGCGACTATATAATCGCAAAGGCATTCGCCATAGCCATCGCCGAGAAGGACCACGAGGTTCTAAAGGTCCTCTCCGATACGACAACACTTATGGCAGAGGGAGAGGTCATGCAACTCATTAACCACTCCGACACGGACACGACAGAAAATGATTACATAAAAGTCATCACCAACAAAACCGCCGTGCTCTTCAGCTCCGCAACCGAGATACCCGCGATCCTTGCCAAGGCCAAGCCGGAGAAGGTCAAAGCTCTTCGAGAGTTCGGTGTTGAGCTTGGAATCGCTTTCCAGATCATGGACGACTGCCTTGACTATACATCAAAGAACGAAGAGCTCGGCAAAACGATCGGGAGCGACCTAAGGGAAGGCAAGGTAACACTGCCGCTCATAAAGGCGATAAAAAGCTCATCGAATGAAGAACGCGAGATGCTGACCCTTGCCGTAGGCAAAAAAGACATTACAGAAGAAAGCCTGAAAAATATCATCAACATAATCGAAAAGCACGGCGGAATAACATACTCGCTTGAAAAGGCCCGCCATCACGTTGAACGTGCCAAGGAGTGTCTCGAAGCCTTTGAACCTACGGTTGAGAGAGCAGCCCTCTCAGCCGTTGCGGACTATGTTGTCGAAAGAACCAACTAAGAGGGTCTAGACCCTCTCTATCCCTCCATCAACTCATAATGACCAGAAGTGAAAAAACACAGAAAGTAATTGATAAGCTTTCAAAGCTCTACCCGAAACCAGAAGGCACGCCAAAAACAATGACCGAGCTTGGGCATAGCAACCCGCTTGAGCTGCTCATCGCCACCATCCTCTCGGCCCAGTGCACGGATAAAAGGGTCAACATGACAACCCCTGCGCTATTCAAACGATGCAAAAAAGTAAAGGACTACGCAGGCGCTGATATAAAAGATATGGAAAAGCTCTTGGCCTCAATAAACTTTTTCAGGAACAAATCAAAGAGCGTTATAAACTGCGCAAAGATGATAGAGTCTGATTTCAACGGAGAGGTACCGAAAACACTTGAGGATTTGGTGAAGCTGCCCGGTGTGGGACGAAAGACCGCAAATATAGTTCTATCCATTGGCTTTGACATTCCCGCCCTTGCCGTCGACACCCACGTTAAACGGGTAGCTTTCCGCATAGGTCTTACAACGGAAAAAGACCCGGACAAGGTCGAGGCAGAGCTTACAGAATTGCTGCCGCCGAAAAAATGGTCGCTCGTTACCTTTCTTTTTATCATGCATGGCCGAAACCTCTGCAAGGCCAGAAGACCCGATTGCATGAAGTGTCCAATAACCACGCTATGTGACTACTATAAAGATATAGCATCAAAGAAAACTACGCCTTGAAAACAAGCCCCGATAGTGTTACAAAGAGCACTAAACTTAAGTCATTTTGGAGGTAAAAAAATGGGATTACTTGACGGAAAAAAAGCCCTCATAGTAGGGGTTGCAAATGATAAGAGCATCGCATGGAACATAGCGCAGAAACTCAAGGAACACGGCTGCGAGCTTGCCTTTACATACGCGGGCGAGGCCTTCAAGGGGCGTGTCACACCGCTTGCAGAGAGCCTGGGCTCCGAGATAGTCCTTCCCATGGATGTAACGAACGACGCTGAGATGGACTCAGCCTTTAGTGAGATAGCCGATAAATGGGGCGGGCTCGATATACTGGTTCACGCCGTAGCATTCGCAAATAAAGATGAACTTAAAGGAAGCTTCTCCGAGACCTCGCGCGAAGGTTTTGCGCTTGCCCTGGACGTTAGCGCCTTTTCCCTCGTTGCGCTCTCCAGAAGAGCCAAAGGACTTATGGAGGGAAGAGATGGAAGCATCATAACGCTCTCATACCTTGGAAGCGAAAGGGTCATAAAGAACTATAACGTCATGGGTGTTGCCAAGGCAGCTCTAGAGTCAAGCGTCAAGTACCTTGCGGCGGACCTCGGAGGTGAGGGCATAAGGGTTAACGCCATTAGCGCCGGGCCCGTAAAAACACTTGCCGCAATGGGCATCTCAGGCTTCAGGGATATCCTCGAGGTGGTAAAGGAAAAGTCGCCGCTCAGACGGAACATAACAGCTTCCGATGTCGGCAAGACCGCGGTCTATCTATCAAGCGAGCTTTCAAGCGGTGTAACAGGAGAGATCCTCTACGTCGACTCGGGCTTTAACGTAGTCGGGCTCTAGAGCTTTTAAGAACGCATGCCGTGAAGCTCATAGCCGACCTACACATACACACAAAGTACTCACGGGCAACGAGTAAGAGTATGGTGCTAACAAGCATCGCCGAGTGGGCACGCCGTAAGGGCATCGGTGTTGTAGGCACGGGAGACTTCACCTATCCGGCACAGATCAAATCAATAGAGACAGAACTTGAGGAAGCCGGCGGCGATCTTTTCACACTTAAAGGAAACGCCACGGACGAAACAGAACCCCGTTTCATGCTCACAACAGAGGTGAGCAACATATACAAACAAGGCGACAAGACACGAAAGATACACAGCCTCATCTTCGCTCCCTCCATCAAGGCCGTTAAAAAGATAAACAAGGCCCTCGACGCGATAGGCAACATCAAAAGCGATGGCCGTCCCATACTCGGCATTACATCTCAAGAGCTTATAAAGATAGTCATGGACTCGGACCCCGGTTGCATGCTTATCCCGGCTCACGCCTGGACCCCATGGTTCTCCATCTTCGGTAGTAAATCCGGCTTTAATACTATTGAGGAATGCTATGGCGATTACACAAAACATATTCACGCAATTGAAACAGGGCTATCATCAAACCCCGAGATGAACTCCCGGCTCTCGATGCTTGATGATATAACCCTCATATCCAACTCTGACGCTCACTCGCCGTCAAAGCTCGGGCGTGAGGCGAACATCTTTGATTGCATCGCCGACTACCACGAGATAACCGATATAATAAAAACTAAGGACAGAAAGAGGTTCCTTTCAACCGTAGAGTTCTATCCCGAGGAAGGCAAGTACCACTATGACGGACACAGGGACTGCGGGGTGCTCTTAAGCCCTGAGGAAACCCACAAGGCGTTTGGCAAGTGTCCTGTCTGCGCAAGGCCCGTGACCGTGGGCGTATCGAACCGGGTGGACGAGCTATCCGACCGACCGCTTGGATATAAAGCTAAAAACATGATACCATCACAACCTATGGTCCCCCTCCAAGAGATAATCGCGGCGACCATGGGCCACGGCGTCAACACCAAAGGTGTTACCGCTAAGTACATGGAGGTTGTGGAGGCCGGAGGCAGCGAGTTCAACGTTCTCCTGGATATGGAAGTCAAAGAGATAGAGGCCATAGCAGGAGAAAAGATAGCCGAGGCGGTGCGCCGTGTACGGAGCGGTGAGATAAGCATAGTGCCCGGCTTTGACGGAGAGTTCGGAAAGATAAAGATTTTCGGTACGGCAGAGAGCCCCGTGGAAAAAGGCCCGAGCCAAAAAGGTCTTTTCTAATAAAGGAACTATAGATAGCCATGCATATAAAATGCCCCAAATGCGGAGCCATACAAAAGCAAACGAACAAGTGCGAGAAGTGCGGCATTATAATAAACAAGTACCTCCAGGAGCTTGAGGCCGAAGAGGAACGCAAGATAACCGATGCCAAAAAGGCCCGGACAGAGGTGCCGAAACAAAGCCGCAAGGGTTTCTTCTTTATCGTCTTGGTCCTTTTATTGATCATCGGGGTCGTTGGTTATAAAAAATTAAAAACAACAAATATCTTCAACCCCGCAAGCCTTATTAGCGAACGCTATGGTTTCTCGATCGATATCCCCGAGGATTGGCATACATTCGAAGTATCAGAGGCCGTACCCGATGACGCGCCTCCCCTCTCCCTGCAGGATTATATCT
>DAOVXI010000017.1 GCA_030636245.1 Deltaproteobacteria bacterium | reverse complement strand
CTTGCCCGTGCCTGTCTGGGACTGGACTATGAGGTCTTTGCCCATAAGCGACTCCGGCAGGCTCTGCTCCTGCACCGGTGTACACTTCTCAAAGCCGAGATCGTCTATGCCCTTTAACAGCTTTTCATCTATGTCCAAATTGGAAAACTTCATAATTCACCAAGTATATCAAATTCCTTTAATTTTTTTTATAAAAAATCCCGGTATGGGAGTTTTTATGCTTTCCGGAACGAATTGTCTGCAGATGTTAGAATAAAAATTGCTCGAGACAAGTAAGTAATATGCTTTCGGTCCTTTTATAAGTAATGCGTAATGTGAATATATAGTTGGGTTACCATAAGCATAAAAAGGGAAGTGCTCGATAGAAACTTATAAGAGATTAGCACATGCGATTCGCGGATGCAAATGTCACATGGCATGTTGCTGAAAGTATTGATATGGATTATTAAGATGTAACGATGTGTAGTGTGATAGTTTCTCCCGGGATGGGTCGTCAGCTTGTAAAGATATCCGCTGGTATGATGTTCCGAATATAAATTTTATTTACTGCCTTAGAGCTTCTGCTAAGAATCCAAGTAGACTGAAGTGACCTCCGAAGGATTCCCGTCCATATGTACCGTATGGTCATTTATCCACAAAACCCTGTCACATATCTTTAAGAGCTCATCCATCTTATGAGATACGAACACCATCGTGACGCCCTTTTTCTTGAGGCTCATCATCTTGTTGATGCATTGTTTCTGAAACTCCTTGTCCCCGACCGCCAGAACTTCATCTATGAGGAGTATCTCGGGCTCCAGATTAACTACTATGGAGAAGCCAAGCCTTGTGAGCATGCCGCTTGAATAGGTCTTTATCGGCTGGTCTATATACTCTCCAACACCTGAAAACTCTATGATCTCGTCGCGTCTTTCTTTGACATGGCTTCTTGTATGTCCGAGCAGTACGCCGTTAAGCAATATGTTGTCCCGCCCGGTCAGTTCCGGGTGAAAGCCGCCTCCGAGTTCCAGAACGGGTAACACTCGACCTCTCACCGTGATCTTACCGGTCGTGGGTCTTATCACGCCTGCTATGAGCCCTAGGGTTGTGCTCTTTCCGGAGCCGTTCTTCCCAATGATACCAACCACCTCGCCTCTATTGATCGTAAAGGATATATCTCTGAGTGCTTCGTACCTTGAAGATCTGAAAGCACTTACAGAGTTATAGAGCTTGAGAATTAATATTTTAAGCCTGTTAATATGGTGATAGAGGTGGTAGCTCTTGCTGACCTTGTCGAATATTATAACAGGTTCCATTATAACGCTTCCGCAAACTTCCATGATAGTTTTTTGAAGATAATGTATCCAATTATAAAGGCACCGGAGGCGTAAGCGGCACTCAACATTAGGAACAGTGGATCCAGTGTTCCCTCCATAAAGAGTTTTCTCCAGCTTATTATTATTGGTGTTATTGGGTTAAGATACAGCAGGAGCTTAAATCTATCAGGTATCATGGTCTCAGAGTAAATGATCGGGGTGCTGTAAAAAAGCAGCATCACTAATATGTTCGTGAGTCTCTCTATATCCCTGAAGAATACGTTAAAGGACGAGAGAAGTAGCGATAGGCCAAATACCATGAAAAACTGAAGCACAAGCAGCAGCGGGACCCCGTATATCCAGGAAAGAGCAGGCTTCATATCGTAGTAGAGAAGGAACGCGACTATTACAATAATAGACAGTATGAAGTGGATCATGTCCTGGAGGGTCGTTGAAAAGGGTAGTGTGCTCCTGGGAAAGTTAACCTTTTTTACCATCGAATCGTTGGCGATAAAAATGGTCGGTGCCATGGTAATTGAGTTTGAGAACCACTGCCAAGAGAAGAGCCCCGCAATGAGGAACATAGCGTAATTCTCCATATCTATCCTGATAAAGACCTTGAATACCAGGAAGAAAGTCATAGCATAGGCAAGGGGGTTTGCCAGGGACCACAGGTATCCGAGGTAGCTGTTAGAGTACCTTACCGCCAGGTCCTTCTGGGTGAGGGTGAATATTAAATCGATTTGGTATCGCAGTGTCGCGTTCATGGCTTGCTTGGGGACTTAGGTCCCCCTCCTCCAAGTTTCTGCTCTGTTTTCCGACTTTGCAAAGTATATCACTTCATAGGAGCTTTATCTACCCATCCAAGGCTTACTCTATGAAGTGCTGCAATGGATCTAATGTCAATCAATATGGGGTAAGCTACAGGCTAAAAGAAAATGCGAGGCGGGGTTATTTTAGTAATGTTTCCAACTCATCTATCTGTTTCGATAGTTCATCCGTTTTTTTGTATGACTCATCTACCTTATTCTGCGCAATAGATATCTTGCTGTAAAGCTTTCTTATCGCACCGTCCGCGGCTTTTTCTTTGAGCATATCAAGAGCTTCTTCGTTCTTTATATTTATGTCATCCTCTAGCGCAATTATCTCAGCCTCTGTTTTGATGAACTCTTTTTTAAGCGACTTAAGCTCTTTACTTAGCTCCTTTTTGTTATTATGACTTTTTTCCTTGGGTTGTTTTTGCTTTTTTTTATTTTTCTTTAGAGATGCCTCTTCTTCCCATCCAATCTCTTCCAGGAATTCGTTGTATGTTCCCAGGAAGACCTCGGCCGAGTCGGAGCGGAAGATGATAAGTTTGTTTGCGAGAACGCGAAGCATCTCTTCGTTATGGGTAACGAGTATGACGCCTCCTTTGAATTTTTCTATTTCTCGCGTCATGACCGTTATGGAGTCCATGTCAAGATGGTTCGATGGCTCGTCAAGCAAAAGCAGATTAGCGGGACGCGCGAGGGTTTTACCCAGAAGTACCCTGCTTTGCTCACCTCCTGAAAGGACGGATATTTTTTTGTCAGCCAGGTCTTTTGAGAACATCATTGCACCGCAAATGGCGCGGCTTTCCGAGATTGTAAGCTCTGGCCTGGACTCGGCTATCTCTTCAGCGATAGTATTATTTGGATTAAGGTCCTTACGATTAGTTTGCTGATAGTAGCCGATGGAAGTACGGGGGTGAAGTTTTATTGTTCCATCACTCGGCTCTGCTGAGTTTGAGAGAACATTCAAGAGTGTTGTTTTACCCTTTCCATTCTTGCCTATAACGGCAAGTCTGTCTCCGGGCCTCACCTCGAAGGAAAGGTCGCTAAAGAGGTTGTCATTTGCATTGCCTGTGTATGAGAAGCTGATATCTTCAGCCCTTAAAAGTATCTTTGCAGGTGTTGGGTCAAAGTTAAAGCGGAAGCCGAGCGTATACTCCGGGGCGAGCTTGTCGAGCACCTTCATCTTTTCGATCTGACGGAGTTTGGACTGGGCTTGGGTTGCCTTGCTTGCCTTTGCTCTGAACTTGTCTGCAAACTTTTGGAGATCTTTTATCTTTTTTTCCTGGTTCTGCCTGTTCTTTTCATGCTGATCCTCACTTTGAGTTAGAAGGTCATAGTACTTATCGGTTGAGCCGAGTATCTTTAAAAGTTTTCCGCGGTGTATGCCCATGGTGTGCGTGGTGACCGTGTCAAGGAATTCACGGTCATGGGTTATCATAATAACCTCGCCCCGAAAGTTTTTCAGAAATCTTCTGAGCCACCTGAGGCTTAAGATGTCTAGGTAGTTGGTCGGCTCATCGAGTAGCAACATATCAGGATTTTTTAACAGGGTTTTTGTAAGATTGATCCTTAACTGGAAGCCGCCAGAGAAGCTTGTTGGTGGCTTTTCAAGATCGCTCTCTATAAAGCCCAGCCCAAAGAGTATCTTCTCGGCCTTGTAGAAGTCGTACTGCTCATCTTCACTTAAAGCCTGGCAGCATTCCTCAAGAAGAGTTGGTTTTGTGAAGTGAATGTGCTGGTCTAGGTACCCAAGCTCATAGTCGCGAGGTATCTCTATTGTTCCGTCATCCTGGCTTTCAAGGCCAAGTATCATCTTTAGAAGGGTCGATTTTCCGCAGCCGTTCCTCCCGACAAGTCCAACAATCTCGTTACTCTCGATCGAGAAGGAAATGTTATCTAAAAGCGGCACGTTGTTGTATGATTTTTTGAGTCCGTTTATCTTGAGCATAGCTTTAAAGAATATCATAAATAAATGGGTTCCGCACTAGAAAAGCATGTAAAAGAGAATAAAAGTGGTAATATTATTTAATTAAACTGTAGGGTTACGCCGTTAGCCGCTGACCCTTATTTGTCCATTGACGTGTTGTTGTATTTGTGGATAATAGAGGGTAGGGTATTGCGATGTGACGATGAGCTTAAAGAGGCTGATTCGTGTGTTATTTTATAGGGAGACATCTTGATGGAAAACATTGAAAACAAAAAAGCAAAGATACTTGTTGTTGATGACGATGAGCATCTGCGTAACTTGACTGAGACACTTTGCCTTAAGCTTGGGTATGAGGTGATAACGGTAAATGACGGCAGTGTGGCTTTGGAGATAGTTCCGGAAGATATGCCTGACCTTATACTTATGGACATTATGATGCCTATGACCAACGGCTTTGAGGCGACAGAGAAGCTTAAGGCTAATCCAAAGACAAAGCACATACCGATAATAGTGCTCTCCGCTCTGGACAACAGAGATGATAGGCTCGAGGGGATAAGAAGAGGCGCCAATGATTATCTGATTAAACCATTTGACGTCGATGAGCTTTCGCTGAGGATAAAGAATAACCTTAAGGTGAAAAGCTACTATGATATTCTAAGCGGTCAGAAAGAAGTGCTTGAAGTGGCTGTTGCTCAGCGTACGGAAGAACTTAAGAAAAGTTATGTTGATACCATAGAAAGGCTTAACCTTGCTGCCGAGTATAAGGATAAGGAGACTGGCGCGCACATTAAAAGGATCGGACTTCTCGCAAGAAAGCTTGCTGAGGCCATGGGCCTTGACAGTGACTTTGTTGAGAATATTTACTATGCCGCACCAATGCACGACATAGGGAAGGTTGCCGTACCGGACGCTATACTTTTAAAGGAAGGCCCCCTTAGTGATGAAGAGTTTGATGTGGTAAAGACCCATCCTGAGGTTGGCGCAAAGATACTTGAAGGCTCAAGCTCGCCTGTGCTGAAGATGGCTGAGGAGATAGCCCTTACGCATCATGAAAAATGGAGTGGCAGAGGATATCCACGCGGACTTAAAGGTGAAGAGATACCTCTTTCAGGGAGGATAGTTAACCTTGTTGATCAGTATGACGCTATGAGAAGCGTTAGGCCATATAAAACCGTGTTGCACCACTCAACCGTGGTTAATGTGTTAACCGAAGGTGACGGCAAAACATCCCCTGATGACTTTGATCCGGATGTTCTGGAGGCTTTCAAAAAGGCCAATGAAAAATTTAATGACATTTATGGCACAGAGCGTCATTACTTGAAGACAGATGAATCGTAATGAACAGTGAAGAAAAAAAGACATTAAAAGAAAAAGTTGCCTTGGAGATGGAAGCGCTTCAAGAGAATATAAAGAAGTATGAGGAGTCATCAAAGCCTGTAGCACCGGACAATTCTATCGGGAGGCTTACAAGGATGGAGGCGATAAACGCAAAGAGTATAAGTGAAGCTTCTTTAGCCAACGCCAAGGCGCGGCTTAGAAAACTTGGTGAAGCGCTCGCAGATATTGATGATCCTGAGTTCGGGGTTTGTCGCGGGTGTGGAGAGAGTATACCTGTGAAGCGTATTATGTTAATGCCTGAGAGTGAGTATTGTGTGAGCTGCGCCGGTAGGTGAACTGCTGATGTAGATGGTCTTCAAACTTTAAAGTTATCAGTTGTGTCCTTCAGTTTCTCTGCTTGTTTGTCAAGTTTTGTTACTACATCATCCATATCTTTTGTAAGGGTGACGTTATTGTTCGTATTCGTGCTTACTGTCTCCATTGCTTTGACTATCTGTTTTGAAGCAATCCTTTGCTCGCCTGTAGCACTGGTTATAGAGTGCATTTTATTAGCCACATCGCTTATCATTGCTGATATCTGAGATATCTCTTCGGTTTGTTCTGCCGTGCTCTTTTCAACGATGATGGTTATATTTTGCATGTTCTCTGCTTGTTCGCTTATGGTAGCGCTTGTCTTGGATTGCTCATCAGAGGCAACCTTGATCTCCTCTACCATGCCGGATATTTTATGTACGGACTCAACCACCATACCGATACTTTTTGATTGTTCCTCTGTTGCTCTTTCAACATTCCTTGCCATATGGAGAGAGTCATCGGAGCTTTTTACGATCTTTTGAAGCGCCTCTTTAGCCTCGAGTGATAATTCGGTTCCCTCTTCAATGCTTTTCATGTTGCGCTTCATAGAGTTTATAGAAGCTTTCACCTCCTGCTGGACATGAGAGATCAGGTTTGCTATCTTGTTTGTTGATGCGCTGGTTCTGTCCGCAAGACCCTTAACTTCTTTTGCGACAACCGCGAAGCCCTTTCCGTGTACTCCAGCCTGAGCCGCCAGGATGGTGGCGTTAAGCGCAAGCAGATTCGTTGTATCAGCAACTTCGTTTATGACTTCAATTATGGCTCCTATATCCTGGGACCTTGAACCCAGGCTGTCCATAAGTCTGGCGGTCATGGAGGTTTCCTTCATTATCTTTTCCATGCTTGCTGTGGTCTTGTCTACGGCCTGCATCCCCATAGTGGAGGCATCTTTGCGAACGGCTTCAGCAAGCTCGGCTTGTTCCCTTGAGTGCTGTGCGACTTCCTTTATTGTTGAGTCGATCTCTGTTACGGCGCTTCCGACCTGCTCGGTTTCTACGTGAAGGGTATCGGTATGGATCGCTACTTCTTTTAGAGAGGCAGCGATCTCGTTTATGGAGGTTGAGGTCTCACCAACTGAGCTGGAGAGGGTTTGGACATTGTCGGCTGTATCAACTAGTGTTGCTGACATCTCAATAGTTGTTGCCGAGGTGATCTCTGTAGAGTGCAGGAGCGAGTCAACGTTCTCGGCGATTACTTGTAGTGATCTATCCATCTCCGTTACGGAATGTATGGAGTCATCAACCGCTTTTAACTGTGAATTTGCGCGCTCCTGAATGTTTCTAGATGAGGTGTGAATTTTGGAGGAGCCGTTGCTTATCTCCTTGGATGTGGTTATAAAGCCTTTGACCATACTCTGCATGCCATCGACAAAGTTATTAAAAGCGATACTGAGCTTTCCTACTTCGTCTTCTGAGGTGACATCAAGTCTTTGTGTGAGGTCTCCTTTGCCTTCCGCTATGGCCTCAAGCATTCTTACTGTTTTGTTTATCGGTCCTGTTATAAAGTTCTTTACCAGGACAGTTAATATAATGCAGGCAATAATAGTTGTAATAATGCCATAGAGTACCCATCTAACCCTGTTCTTTGCGATGGTTACATACATTTCATCTATAGACGTAGATATCATTAGGATGCTGTTGGCGGTGTTATCAATGTGGCACGTTTTACATTCGGAACGTTTTTCTATCGGAACGAGACGTGTGTATAGCTTTTTCCCGTTTAAACTCTCTATATAGGAGGCGCTATCCATGGAACCTTTGGCAAACTTCCCATAAAATTCTTTAAAGTCCGGAGAGTCAATACCTCTTGCAATATTGACCGTATTGTTGTCATGTTCTCTGGACCATTTGGGAAGGAGCGCGCCAAATTGTTTTTTTACAGCCTTTAATGTTTTGTTGTCAAGGAAAGCCTGTTCTTTCCCGTTATGCCTTATGATCTGAACTCGTTCAACACCTTCAATAGATTTAACGCCCTCCATAAGGTATCGAACCATCTCCGCTCTTGCCTCAGGCATGTCTACATATATACTATGAAGAATAGGCTTTGCCATGAGAGCGCTTGCCGCCTCTTTCTCCTTAAGAAGGCTTCTCTCCTCGTGGCTTATTACCTTTACAATAAGCACGGTAAGCCCTGTTACGTATATGATGACTACTATGGCAAGTATCTTTGTAAGTAGATTTAGCTTTGACATGTTACCTTTATTTACCAGCGAGATGTTGTTGTTGAATATTCTTATTGTACGCAAAAACCATCTGTGGTTAAGAGATCATTTAATTTGTCTAATATTTGACAATTAAAATTATAGAATAAACCATGGTGTTTATCAACATCTTTGGCTAAATAGCCAGAGAATATGGCTGTTGATACAATGAATTTTCTTGAGTATCAGGGGCGGGGTTGATATGGGTCAAATGATAAGGTACAGGCTCAGCGCCATAATACCCATGCCGGTTATAACCCCCAATATGGGCAGGTGTTCTTCACCGTACGACGTTGCCACAGGCAAAAGCTCGTCCAGCGAGATGAAGACCATAAAGCCCGCAACAAGCGCAAGCATCCAGCCCAGAACGAACTCGGTCAGTATCGGCATAAGGACAAGCAGTGCCAGGACCGCTCCGACAGGCTCGCTTACGCCTGAGAGGAATGACCACTTAAAGGCCTTACCGGCGCTTCTTGTTACGGCATAGACCGGCACGGCTACGGCAATGCCCTCCGGTATATTGTGGATCGCGATGGCCACGGCCAGCGAGATGCCTATGTCTATATTCTGAAGTGTTCCTGCAAAGGTAACCATGCCTTCCGGAAAGTTATGGATGGCAATGCCGAGCGCTACAAAGATAGCTGCTTTTTTGAGCTTGCCATCACCGCCCGTGATGTTTGACTCCATTATGTATGTGTGTGGGGTAAAATAATCAATGGTGAGCATTACGATAAATCCTGTGAAAAATGCCAGGTGTGCCTGACCAAAACCGATAGATGTTATTGACGAGCCAAGAAGTTCTACAAATGAAACAAGTATCATTACCCCGGCCGAAAAGCCCATTGTAAAAGCCATGAACTTTGGCCCGGGCGTACGATAGAACACAGCTATAAGACTTCCTATTGTGGTAGAGAGTCCCGCAAGAGCCGTAAGGCCCAGCGCTATCCAGATGGTGTGGTTTGTGATCCCTGTCATTGGCTTTACCTTTGAGGTGATTATATGTTTTTTTATTTATAATGAAAAGATGTAATCAGGTCATGCAGTCATATCTTCGCTATAGAGATTTAAAGGAGTAAGGTATTCGTGGCCAGTCCAAACCTCAGTAACCTTGAGACCATAGCAGAAACCCTCCGAACCGCAATGCTGCAGATAATTTTATATTAAATCGGCTTTATTGTAAAAATAGTTACCTGAAATAGGATAATTTTGCCAGTTTTTAGTGAAAAAACCTAAAACTGGGCTATACTCTGTACTAATAAATACAATTTTGCCGAGACTGGTTTTGAGCGGCTCAACAGAGAGAGGATATCTTGGGTAAGTCAGTGAAAAATAGAAATCTTGTAGCATCCCGCAGGATAGTTATAGTCGGTTTTATTACGGCCTTTAGTTTTTGGGTCGTCGAGTCTTTTGTGCATACGCATATATTCAAAGAGGGTGATTTTTTAGAGAACTTTTTATATCCCGGACAGAACGAGCTCTGGATGCGTCTTCTTATATTGGGGCTGATAGTCTATATAAGCCTGTACTCCAGAAAGCACATAATTAAAAGTATAGAGGTAGAGGAGTCGATAATAAGAGCCAAAGAAGGGCTTCTACAGGCTCAGAGTATAGCGAACATCGGAAGTTGGGATTGGGACATAGAGACAGGAAAACTCGAGTGGTCGGACGAGATATATAAGATATTTGGATTTGAGCCCCGCGTTTTTGACGCCACATACGAGGCCTTTATCAAGGCGGTGCACCCGGAGGACAGGGAGTTTGTCACAAACTCAGTTGAAGAGGCTGTGCATGGTGGAAAGCCCTATGATATAGAGCACCGCATAGCGTCTCCGGGCTCTATCGTCAGGACCGTGCATGAGATAGGCAGGGTCTTTTACGATGACGATAATAAGCCTTTTAGGATGATAGGCACGGTTCAGGATATAACAGAGCGTAAGAAGTCTGAGGAGTTGTTACGCCAGACCGAGAGACGTTTAACTAAAGCCCAGGAGGTGGGACAGGTCGGCACCTGGGCCTGGAACCCCAAAACAGGCGAACTTGTCTGGAGCAGCGAAGTTTATCGGATACTTGGCTTTAAACCGGACGAGGTTGTTCCTTCATTTGAGCTATTTCTTGAAAAAATTCACCCTGACGATAGAGAGTTCGTGAATAAAGCTGTTGAGGAAGCGTTGAATGATAATAAACAGTATAATATTGATTGCCGAATAATTAAAAAGAAAGGCTTAGAATGTATAGCGAATGCCCGAGGAGAAGTAACATTTGACGAAGATGGTGATGCGGTGCAAATGCTTGGTACTTTTCAGGACATAACCGAGCGCAAGGCAATGATGGATAAGCTTGAGCGCCTTGCCACAACGGACGCGCTTACTAAAGCTTTTAACAAGATGAAGTTTGAGGAGATAATGGTTCAGGAGATAGAGAGAGCCGAGAGATACGGTCGCCCCCTATCTTTATTCATGTTTGATGCGGATAACTTCAAGGAGGTTAATGACACCTACGGCCACCTTGTCGGTGACGAGGTCCTTGAGGCCTTGGCGGATATAGTCAGGCAGAGTATGAGAAAATCAAATTACTTGGTCAGGTGGGGCGGTGACGAGTTTGTTGTTATTTGTGTCGAGGCGGAACTTGATGACGCAAGGTTGATGGCCGAGAGGGTAAGAAAATCCGTTAGTGAGTATACCTTTGAAAAAGCGGGAAACATCACTTTAAGCTTTGGTGTAACCACGCTTAAGAGTGGTGACGATAAGATATCTATGGTGCAACGTGTGGATAAGGCGCTATATAAATCCAAGCTTGGAGGCAGGAACAGGGTGGAAGTCTTTGAATAGGCATTTTTATTTGTTTGTAACTTAAAAAAGGGCGGCCTTAATTAAGGCCGCCCTTTTTAGTGCATAAAGAATACTTAGTAACTTGATACGTTTATCTCCTCCATCTTGCCTGTTACCATAAAGACGACCCGCTCAGCAATGTTGGTTACGCGGTCAGCCACACGCTCTATGTTGTGAGCGACCCATATAAGGTATGTGGCACCCTCTATCTGCTTTGGGTTCTCTATCATTAGTAAGAGTAGCTCACGGTAGACCTGGTCGTAGAGCTCGTCCACCTTATCGTCTTCAGCGCAGATGTCACGTGCCGCCTCTGCGTCCCTTTCAATGAAGGCAGTTACGCATCTATCCAGCATGGATATGGCGATCTCTGTCATTCTCGGGATGTCTATGAGCGGTTTTACGACAGGTGAATCTCCGATGAGGAGGCTGATCTTGGCATTGCCTTCTCCGTGATCTGCTATACGTTCTATATCGGTTATGACACTTAGTATCGCCGCAAGTGTTCTTAGGTCCACTGCCATGGGTTGCTGTGTGGCTATGAGCTCGAGACATTTTTCCTCTATCTCGTAACGCATGACATTGATATTTATGTCATTTTTTATTATAGCCTCCGAGGTCTTTATGTCTCGATCCTTAAGGGCTTTTATAGAATCGGTGATGGCCGTTGAGGCCATGCCCGCCATCTTTACTACCTCTTTTTCAAGCTTCTTTAGTTCCTTGTGGTATACCTCTCTTGACATCTATGGACCCCTTTCTTATCCGAACCTTCCGGTAATGTAATCTTCCGTAAGTTTATTTGATGGTGTTGTAAAGATCTTTTTTGTTTCATCGAACTCCACAAGGTCGCCGAGAAGGAAAAAACCCGTAAGATCGGAGACACGAGCGGCCTGCTGCATGTTGTGTGTGACCATGACGACGGTGTAATCTTTTTTAAGTTCTGTTGTAAGGTCCTCTATCTTTGCGGTTGCGATAGGGTCAAGTGCCGAGCACGGCTCGTCGAATAAAAGAACCTCCGGTTTTACCGCGATGGCGCGCGCTATGCAAAGACGTTGTTGTTGACCACCTGAGAGCGCGAGTGCCGAGTCCTTAAGCCTGTCCTTTACCTCATCCCAGAGGGCGGCTTTCTTAAGCGAGTCTTCTACCACAGAGTCGAGAACACTTCTTTTTTTCTCACCGAATATTCTTAAGCCATAAGCGATATTCTCGTATATGGATTTTGGGAATGGGTTCGGTTTCTGGAAGACCATCCCTATGCGGCGGCGTATCTCTATGGGGTCTAATTCGTTTGAGTAAAGGTCTGTGCCTTCGTACTCGATCCGGCCTTCATGTCTGAAGCTCGGGATAAAGTCGTTCATTCTGTTAAGGCAACGTATGAAGGTAGACTTGCCGCAACCCGATGGGCCGATGAGAGCTGTTACACGGTTGGGCTTGATGAACATCTCCACGTTCTTCAAGACCTGTTTTTCTCCGTACCATACGTTTAGTGAGCTTATGTCAAAAACTTTTTCTTCGATTACCACTTTACCCTCCGGCTGAAATAATGACGTAGTATGACAGCGACGCTGTTCATTAGCAGCATCACGAAAAGAAGTACTATTATAGCAGCTGCGGCGTTTTCTGCAAAGCCGTGCTGAGGTCTTGATATCCAGTTAAATATCTGGATGGGCAGCACCGTAAATGGATCAAGGATACTTTCGGGCAGGAACGCTATGTATGTAAGCGCGCCGATGGCAATAAGCGGGGCGGTCTCGCCAATGGCCCTGGAGAGCGCCAATATCGTGCCGGTCAAGATCCCCGGGAGCCCCAGCGGGAGAACCTGGCTCCACACCGTCTGCCATCTTGTTGCTCCGAGCGCGAGGGACGCTTCCCTTATTGAAAAAGGTATTGCCTTAAGCGCCTCACGAGTAGCGGTTATGATTATCGGCAGTATGAGGAGCGTTAAGGTAAGTGCTCCTGAGATAAGGCTCCTCTCAAGCGAGAAGGTGCGTACGAATATGCCAAGTCCCAACAGGCCGTATATGATCGACGGCACTCCGGCAAGGTTGGCTATGTTTATCTCGATGAGTTTTGTGAAGCGTGTTTTTTTGGAGAACTCTTCCAAGTATATCCCTGCGCCAACACCGAGCGGAAAACTTATGGCAGCGGTAAGCCCCATTATCCATGCCGTACCGACGATGCTTGAAAGTATACCCGCGCGAGCCGGTTTTCTTGAAGGATAATTTGTAATGAATGACCAGTCTATCCTCTTGATGCCATCAAGGAATATATCTGTCAAAAGGGTTGCTAGGAATAGAAGCGCCACAAGGGTCGAGCAAAAGGCAACCCATTTGAATATTGTGTTGTTGCGTTTATTTCTTGCGATTATATCTTTCATTACGAGTACTCCTCACGGAAGCGTTCCTTAAGGTAGTGGCTTATTATGTTAAGTGCTAACGTGAATATAAATAGCGTCATGCCGGCGGCGAAGATGGTTTTATATTCTATAGTTCCTGTAGGGGTGTCTCCAAGGCTGACTTGAACTATATAGGCCGTGATGGTTTCAATCGCGACAAGCGGGTTAACCGTTAGGTTCGGGAGCTGCCCCGAGGCGATCGTTACTATCATTGTCTCACCAATGGCTCTTGAAACGGCAAGCACACAAGAGCTCATAATGCCGGAGAGAGCGCCCGGGATAACGACCTTCACCGAGACCTGGAACTTTGTCGCGCCAAGGGCGTAGCCGCCTTCCCTTAGGGTGTTTGGTACCGCGTGCATGGCGTCTTCGCTTAAGGAGCTTATCATTGGCAGTATCATTATACCCATAACAATACCCGGAGAGAGGGCGTTGAATCCGGACATGTTCGGGAATATCACTTGAAGTATAGGGGTTACGAAAAGAAGCGCGAAGTATCCGTATACAACGGTAGGGATGCCCGCAAGTATCTCAAGTATGGGTTTGATGGTCGAGCGGAACCTTGATGATGAATACTCGGATAAGTACACGGCACTTAAAAGTCCCAGAGGTACGGCCACACACATTGCTATGAATGAGACCAGGAGCGTGCCCGTTATAAGAGGCATTATGCCAAAGTGTTTTTCCGCGAAAAGAGGTGTCCACTCTGTGTCGGTAAAGAAGTCTATGATAGAGACTTCCTGAAAAAACCCGATCGTCTCAAAAAGAAGAACGCTGATGATACCAACGGTTGTAAGGACAGAAAGGGAAGCACACATAAAGAGCGCTCCCTTTATAAATTTTTCACCTGTTCTTTTTCTTATACGTCTACTCAAATCGATCTCGCATTAGGCTTTATTTGATTTTATCCAGCAGTGCGTTGTAGTCTTTCTTGGATAGAGGTATGTAGCCCACCTCTTCGGTCAGCTCCGTGGCGTTCTCAAGGTAGAAGCTTACGAAGTCCTTTACCTCTGCTTTTTTAAGTGAAGCCTTGCTAACGTAAATGAATATCGGTCTTGATAAAGGCGCGTAAGTGCCGTCGTTCACTGTTGTGGTCGTCGGTGTTATCGGCCCTTTACCGTTCTTGTCATTCCCGTCGTCTACCGGAATGAGCCTTAATTTGTCAGCGTTGTACTCATAGTAGGCAAGTCCGAAGTATCCGAGCGCGCCCTTGTCCATTGAGATGCCTGTTACCAGAACATTGTCATCTTCGCTTGCCGTAAAGTCGCCTCTTACAGCACCGCTCTCGCCGTTTATGGCATGGGTGAAGTAGTCGAATGTTCCTGAGTCAGTGCCGGGGCCAAAGAGCCTTATATCGGTATCGGGCCAACTTGCTCTTATCTGGCTCCACTTCTTTATAACACCATGGGCCGCAGGTTCCCAGGCTTTTTTCAGCTCTTCTGTTGTTATATAGTCTACCCAGGTGTTCTGCTTATTAACTATTATGGCAAGTCCGTCATATGCAATGGGAAGCTCTATGTACTCAATGCCGCTTTCTTTGCATTGCTCTATCTCTTTGTCCCTTATCTCACGTGAGGCATCGGCTACGTCTATCTCTCCTCGGCAGAACTTTTGAAAGCCGCCGCCTGTTCCGGAGATACCGACGGTTACCATCACCGCGCCCCTGTTATCTATCTGAAACTCTTCGGCCACGGCCTCTGTGATCGGGAATACGGTGGAAGAACCGTCTACCTTCACGAGTTTTCTACGCGCATCTGCGTTGGTGGCAAACGCCAGCATCACAAAAGCCACAATAAGCGCCGGAAGTATTTTTGTCATTTTCTCTTTTTTCCTTGTTTTCATTCTTTTCTCCATCT
>DAOVXI010000222.1 GCA_030636245.1 Deltaproteobacteria bacterium | reverse complement strand
TGTCCGCACTTTTCGCACCTTGCATTATCGGGCTTATCGCTTACCGAAAAAATCTTCTCTGTAACGTGTGAACATGCTGGACATTCATAAGTATATATCGGCAAAATTATTTACCTCCCATTTCAACCGCCGGAGAGCCATTCTGAAGCTCTATCCAGTCGGACTTAAACAATAGGGTTCGCATGTCCTTCAAATGCTCCCTGGTGGCCTCTAACTCATTCTTATGTACCTTATCGGCTGTCGCTTTAATCCCAAACTGTTCTTTAATCTCATCTACTATGTTCTGTAAAACATTAAGATGAAATGAGCCAGGCACGCGCAATGATGGTCGCACATCATTACTTGCCAAATCTTCGGACCATGCCCAATCACCGTCATCGTTTTCACGATACACGACAATTCGTTCTTCGTCAAGAGGCCTCCATATAACCAGATCTACTGCATCGAACTTATTTCGCTTAAAGGCCGACACTTTAATTTCGCTGTTAAACCCCATCCCTACCCCCTATCCTTAGTTACCTTTTTTTAACTTCATAAAATTAGTAAACTGTCTAACACCAAACGCTGAACCAATGGCCACGCCCACGGAATATCTATACCATTCTGGAGTTCCCTGTAACGCATTAAAGCCAGACACTACATAATCAACGAGCCCTGGAATGAAACACATTATCATCGGAACGGATAGAACTATTGTCCAATACTCGTCCTTCCATCCGCTTTGGTCTAGTGATGTTTTTTCCCACGCAATATCTGCAGCCTGACCAGTTTTTATTTTCTCAACGTGAGCCTCTGTTTTTGCCTTAGATACAGCGAGTTCACCTTCAAGCTTCACGGTCTTTCTTTTCTGCCAGCCCGTAACTACCTGCGTAAGTGGAGCTGCTACCATTTTTATTGCGCCAAATATATCAAACATATTATCCCTTCCTTAACATACCGGCTATTTCGTTTGCACGACTACCAACCTGTTTTGCCCATAAACTATCAAGAGCCTCGCCAGCAGCATCCTTCCAGTCATTATTATTGATTGCCTTAATCATATTACGAAATATAAGAAATCTTGATTTGCCAAGATTGAATATCATATCAATAAGGGCAGCCTTCCTTCCTACGGAAAAATATTCAAAACCTTTAAATATTTCACAAAGCTCCCTCTCGGCAATAAGTATATCTGCCATTAGCATAATAATCGCTTCTTCTTCTGTTATTCCATTGTCCTGTATATTCCGTCCGTACCCGATTGTTAGTCGTCCCGCTGTGCACCTGTAAGGCTTAAGGCGCAATCCTTCGTGTGTCTTTAACATCTCTAAAGCTTTTCTATGATATGTCATAATGTCCCCCATCTCATTATTTCTTTACTTGTGTTTTACCTTCCTTGCCCTGTGCGGCAGCTTGCACCTGTGCCATTTGCATCTGCATAGCCATCTGCGCCATCGCCTGTACCCTTTGTATTAACAGCTCGTTATCTGCTAATGATGGAAACTTGCTGGTAATCGCCCTAAGGATAACATCGTCAAGCGCAAGCATAGGGTTGCTGGATAAAATATTTAACAACTCCATTAACTGTGCCCGTTCAACGCTAACCGTATTCTTGGTGTCAACCTCAGCTTCTACGTCAAAGATAACTTCACCAGCAATCTTGTCAAAATGTTCTGGCCCGAAAGATATCCAGTTAGAACCAGACGGCCCAACTAAATTAATTGCACCCTCTTGTGTTAAGTTTGCTTCAATGAGAGAATGAAGCTTTTCATAGACATTGCCAATAAAATCCATTGCCTCCTCGTGCTCATCAACTCCTCCCTCTCGTGAGCGTCTCTCAACAATGTCTGCTTCAG
>DAOVXI010000216.1 GCA_030636245.1 Deltaproteobacteria bacterium | reverse complement strand
AGGTAGCATTTCCGCATCTGCCGGAAAATACACGAGGCATATCAAAGGTTGGAAGCATAAAAATAGATCAGGCAATAATCGGTTCGTGCACTAATGGCAGGATAGAGGACATGGCTGTTGCGGCAAAGGTACTTAAGGGAAGAAAGGTGCATAAGCTTACAAGGCTTATCATAATCCCGGCTACGCCTCAGATATACGCAGAGGCGATGAAGAAGGGCTACTTTGATATATTCTTAAAGGCCGGGGCTGTTATAAGTCCTCCGACATGCGGTCCGTGTCTTGGCGGACACATGGGCATACTCGCCGCAGGTGAGCGTGCCATCTCGACAACCAACAGGAACTTTATCGGTAGGATGGGGGACGTTAAGAGCGAGGTGTATCTCTCTAACCCGGCAATCGCCGCGGCATCTGCCGTAAAGGGTAAGATCGTTTCACCCGATAAACTATAATAATAAAATTAATAATTATTTTTAAGGAGCAAAGATGAAGTTAAAAGGAAAAGTATGGAAGTTCGGTTCTGATGTTGATACAGATAGGATAATTCCCGCAAGATACCTTACGACAAGTGATCCAAAGGAACTCGCCAAGTACTGTATGGAGGACGAGGATCCGAGCTTCAGTAAAAAAGTGAAAAAAGGTGATATAATCGTTGCCGACAAGAACTTTGGCTGTGGCTCATCACGTGAGCATGCTCCGATCGCCATCAAGGGCGCAGGCATCTCATGCGTTATAGCGAAAAGTTTCGCCAGGATATTTTACAGAAATTCTTTTAACATGGGACTTCCTATACTTGAGTGCGAAGCCGCTGTTAAGGCCACCAAGCAGGGGGATATCCTTGAGGTAGACCTGGAAAATGGTGAGATATACAACGTAACAAAAAAGAAGCGTTATAAAGCAACGGCCGTACCTGATTTCATGCAGGAGCTTGTGAGATCCGGCGGGCTTATGAAGTGGATCAAGAAAAACCTCTAAGGCATTATCAAACACCCTGGCGATGTACCTTGTCGCCTGCGGTATACAACAAGAGGGTAAGACACTGTTTGCCCTTGGAGGAGTAATGATGAAGAAGGAAGGCGCAAAGAGCACGGTACTCGCAACCGAAAAGCTTCTTATCGAGAACAAGACCATCTTTATTGATCTTAAAGAGAATGGTGCTGGCAAGTTTTATCAGATAGCGGAGCTGAGTAACGACAGACGAAGTACTATAGTAATTCCTGATAGCGGAATAAATGAGTTCATAGATAGTATTGCTAAGATATCTGCCGCAGACTCCAAAGAGTCCGAGTAGTTTTTATAAAGTTCGGCAAACTATTAAAAAAAATGTCATATCAATATGACAAAGATATCCTATTGGAGGTATGTTAATTGAAGAGTTATGATGTGTTGGTCCTGCCCGGTGACGGCATAGGCCCGGAGATAGTGGCTGAAGCTATAAAGGTACTGAAGTTTATCGGAGAGAAGTACGATGTTAAGTTTAACCTTGAAGAGGCTCTCGTTGGAGGAGCTTCAATTGACGCAAACAAGATACCCCTTACGGATGATGTTCTGAACTCCGCAAGAAAAGCTGACGCCATACTTCTTGGTGCGGTAGGAGGACCCAAGTGGGAGCCTCTTGATTTTTCAGTTCGTCCCGAGAGAGCGCTGCTTGCTTTACGTAAAGAGCTTGAGCTTTTCGCGAACCTAAGGCCGGCGCGTATCTATGATTCTTTGATCGACGCATCAACGCTTAAAAGAGAAGTGATCGAGGGCGTTGATATAATGGTCATCCGTGAGCTTACCGGAGGGCTTTACTTTGGTGAACCAAGGGGTATTGAAAAACTTCATGATGGAATAGAGAAGGGAGTAAACACACTTGTCTACACCACTCCCGAGATAGAACGTATCGCTAAGGTCGGCTTTGAGGTCGCCGCGAAGCGTGGCAAGAGGCTCATGAGCATTGATAAGGCGAACGTGCTGGAGACCACCGAACTCTGGCGTAGGGTTGTGATCGAAGTCGGTAAGGATTATCCCGATATAGAGCTCTCGCATATGTATGTTGATAACTGTGTGATGCAGCT
>DAOVXI010000063.1 GCA_030636245.1 Deltaproteobacteria bacterium | reverse complement strand
ATCGGCCGTGACATCGTCCTTTGTGCGTAAACTTATTATGCAACTCACAAGCACCATGAAGGCATCACGCGATGTCTCTGATACGACCGTAACCGCCGGGGTCTTCAAACGCGCATACTCACGCTTCAGTATCCGCATCACCTCTGTTATGTCAGTGTCATTCATGGTCTTAGTTATAAGTGTGCATTAATGTTATGAACATTTTCAAAACCATTCGACCAACCCTCTATCCCGTCTTTAGTCTTTATCTTAACCCACCACACGGTATCCTGCATCTCAGATTTAGGATAAACATACTCCAGCCAACAACGATTACGGGGAAACCTACAATAGTCCTTTATATCATATAACTCATCCTCGTCTATTAACCCCTTATACCAGAAATTGTAAAGACCCTCACCAACATAATCCAGAATAAAGAATACATCACCTTCTTTAAGTTGAACTTTCTGCGACCAACCTATAGTCACGGGATAAACAACAACTACGGGCACTGGCTTAAGGTGCATCTCACCAGTTATAGCCGACACCTCTTCACCCTTTGAGATACTTCCAATAACCGTATTACCATTGGGAGTATCAAAGAGCTTCATATCTTTTCTAACATCCCACGTTCCAAATAAGCAACGCTCCCCTGGACACGCCTCTTTATTTATATAGTACTCAGGCGGCAGTTCTTTCTCATCCATAGCCTTGATCTTATCAATTGCCTTCTGGTGCCTCTTAAATGCCTTACTTCTATCTGTCTCAATCTTTTTACCAACCTCTGATGCCTTAAAGTACTCGCTTTTCATAAAATCATTAATATCAACCCGCCAAGACGAATCTGTCTCTATCTCCATCTTACGCTCATACATCTCTCCTAAAACCACAATAGCTCCATTCTTCTTTTCATCTGCAAGCAAACGTGATACAAGCTCCAACCACATATACTCGTTATCACACGGCCCAGGCCCTCCAGACCGTACACGCACCTGGTACTTTATTTCTTCTTTTGATTCGTTGCCTTTTGGCTTTATATTATCGTCAGCTTCAATTACTCTACGTTCATTAAAACAATATCCGCCTATGATGTAACCCTCTCTCTCAAGGGTCACATACCAACCAACAAAACCGATTGCCACGGCCAAACAAATTATTATAATAATCTTCTTCATGCTTCCTCCAGATATAATAAGCGCTCTTAATTCTTAAACAAGAAAAACGGACCGAAGAAGACTCTCCGGTCCGTCCATTATACACAAATTATAAGATAAAACTCAAAACAACTCCTAAGTTAAGCCTCTCCGTGAATAAAGAAGTTCCTGAAGCTTCCGCTCCGTGGTTCGAACTCGAGGCTAAAGAAACAGTTCCCTCCGTCCTTTACCAAGACTAACTCAGTGTCCCAGCTCTTGATCTCCCCCAAATAACTTTTGCAGACAGCGTTTATAAAAACATACCTGTTCTCTGTATCATCAACAAGGATCTTGAACTGATACTTGTACTCTGAAAGATCCCTTAAGAGACCTCTACGCCCCTCCGGGCTCTCCGAGATAAAGTAAGGGAGTCTGCTCTTTATCACCAGGACCTCGTCTCTGGTCGGCTCAAAGCCTTTGATGGAAACACTGTCAATGGCCGGAGGCTTACCTCTGAACGCATTAACATTCGTTGAAGTAATAACAAATAAAACTAAGACTGAAAATAAAGCAACAACAACCTTCATGGCAACTCTCCTTTTAAGCAAAAAAAACGGGCCGGAGAAACTATTACTATGACCTTCTCCATAACTCCTAAAGATGAACTAACAATATCTAACTCCAAAACAAAAAAACGGGCCGGAGAAGTTATTATTATGATCTTCTTCATACTTCCTCCAGATGAAATAATAACATCTAACTCCGAAATAAAAAAACGGGCCGGAGAGAAAAAACTCCGGCCCATCTATTATACACTATACAAGGTTCGTACGGTTGCAAAAACGGCTTACATCATGCCGCCCATGCCTCCCATACCACCCATTCCGCCCATACCGCCCATGCCGCCCATATCAGGCATTCCGCCGCCGCCGCCGTCTTCCTTCGGCTTATCGGTTATCATGGCTTCTGTTGTAAGGAGCAGGCTCGCGATAGACGCTGCGTTCTGAAGCGCTATGCGTGAGACCTTGGCCGGATCGATAACGCCGGCCTTTACGAGATCCTCATAGGTATCGGTCGCTGCGTTAAAGCCGTTCGCGCCCTTTGAGTTCTTGACCTTCTCGACAACAATAGAGCCCTCGCCGCCCGCGTTGGCAACTATCTGGCGTATCGGCTCCTCAAGAGCACGCTTCACGATGTTAACGCCGAACTGCTCGTCACCGGAAAGCTCAAGCTTTGAAACCGCTGAAAGCATCCTGAGATATGTTACTCCGCCTCCGGGAACGATACCCTCGGCGATGGCCGCGCGTGTTGCGTGAAGCGCGTCCTCGACCCTGTCCTTCTTCTCCTTCATCTCAACTTCCGTGGCAGCGCCGATGTTTATAACGGCAACTCCGCCAACGAGTTTTGCGAGACGCTCCTGAAGTTTTTCACGGTCATAATCAGAGCTGCTCTCCTCGATCTGCGCTCTTATCTGCTTAACTCTGGCGTCGATCTCTTTCTTCTTGCCTGCGCCGTCGATTATCGTGGTGTTGTCCTTGTCTATGACAACCCTCTTGGCTGTGCCAAGATGCTCAAGCTCTACGTTCTCAAGCGTTAGTCCCAGCTCTTCGGCTATCATCTGTCCGCCTGTGAGAACTCCAAGGTCCTCGAGCATTGACTTTCTTCTGTCGCCAAAGCCAGGGGCCTTAACAGCCGCGGCGTGGAGCGTGCCACGAAGCTTGTTCACGACGAGTGTCGCGAGAGCCTCGCCCTCAATGTCCTCGCTTATGATAAGAAGCGGCTTGCCAAGCTTGGCGATCTTCTCAAGCACGGGGAGCAGGTCCCTCATGCTGGATATTTTCTTCTCGTTTATAAGAATGAAGGGGTCATCAAGGATACACTCCATCCTCTCGGCATCGGTCACAAAGTAAGGTGAGAGGTAGCCTCTGTCGAACTGCATACCCTCAACAACGTCAAGCTCTGTTTCCATGCCCTTTGCCTCTTCAACGGTGATAACGCCTTCCTTGCCGACCTTGTTCATGGCCTCGGCTATCATCTCGCCTATGGTGGCGTCGCCGTTCGCGCTTATCGTTCCGACCTGCGCGATCTCTTTTTCTTCCTTTACAGGCTTCGCGAGCTTCTCAAGTGACTTAACTCCGGCGATAACTGCCTTCTCTATGCCGCGCTTGAGATCCATCGGGTTGTGCCCGGCTGCTACAAGCTTTGATCCCTCGCGGAAAATGGCCTGCGCTAAGACCGTGGCTGTTGTTGTTCCGTCACCGGCAACGTCGCTTGTTTTGCTGGCGACTTCCTTTACCATCTGCGCGCCCATGTTCTCGAAGTTGTTCTCGAGGTCTATCTCTTTTGCAACACTCACGCCGTCCTTTGTTATGGTCGGAGCACCGAAGCTCTTATCTATAACAACGTTACGTCCCTTGGGCCCAAGCGTTACCTTTACGGTATCGGCAAGCTTGTTGATGCCTTCAAGGATCATGTTGCGTGCGTTCTGGCCGAAAATTATATCTTTTGCCATCTCTGAAAATCCTCCTTATAAAAATGATTTATTTAAAGTTAAATTACTTACCTGTTACTATGCCGAGAATATCCTCTTCCCTCATTATGAGGTACTCAACGCCGTCGACCTTTATCTCGGTCCCCGCGTACTTGCTGAATACTACCTTGTCGCCTTTTTTAACCTCAAGCGGGGCTACTTTTCCGTTCTCGTCTTTCTTTCCCGGGCCTGCGGCCATGATCTCGCCCTCGGCCGGGCTTTCCTTCGCGCTATCCGGGATTATTATCCCGCCTTTGCTCATCTCGTCCTCTTCAAGCCTCTTTACGATGACTCTATCCTGAAGCGGTTTTATCTTCATCTCTTACATCCTCCTTTTTTAGATAATTTTCTTTGATTTTTTTGGTTTTTTGGCACTTCGCCTATGCGAGTGCCAATGAGTTAAGAATATAAAAGAATATGTACAAAGGAGGGTATTGTCAAGGGGTATTTTGGCACTTTAGCTCCTTAAGTGCCAAAACTCTGATATTTTCTTTTAAATTGTGGAAATCTCGATGGATTTTGAATACAATCAAGCCATGAAGACACAAAGAGCATACATCATTTTTCTCATTCTGGCTACCCTTGCCATAACAGGCTGCGAGGGGGGCACGCCCATTGAGGGCACGCCGGCGTCTGACCTTGTCTTAAAGCCCATCTCAACCACGCAGGCACAAAATGACAACAGCGAGACAAGCATAAAAAAACTTCAGGGCCGACCGATCCTGCTTTATTTTTTCGCGAGCTGGTGAGTGCGCTGCAAGGATGAGGTCCCCCTCGTGCAGGGGGCGAAAGATAAATATAAGAAGATTGGGCTTGTGATCTATGGCATCGGCATTCAGGATTCTCTGGCCAACATCAAGGAGTTTGCCGAGGAGACGGACATGACATGGCCCGTTGTCTTTGACGATGGTGACGTGATAATGCAGGCATTCGGCATAACCTTTGGCGCGGGCGCTATCCTTATTGACCGTGAAGGCATTGTCCAAGGCCGCTTCATCGCCGCCTTTGATGAGGAGTCACTTGAGGAAGCACTCGGAAAGATACTTTGACACAAAACAGAACCATAGAGCTTTTTCCGGTTATCCTGATTCTCGTTATCCTTTCTGCTATGACGTTATCAAGGAACGCTTTATACAAGGACGGGGTTGAGATATTCGAGGACGCGGCATTCAAAAGCCCAAACAAGGCGCGCATACACTTCAACTTAGGGCTTAGGTATACAGAGATTAACTATCTGACTGGGGCCAAGAAAGCCTACGTAAACGCTCTTGCACTAAGGCCCGATTACACGGAGGCGCTATATAACCTTGGCGTTATATTCGATGAGGCGGGAGATAAGGATAAGGCCACTATGTATTACAAGCGAACCATTGAAAAAGATCCGACATTTGTCATGGCCTACAACAACCTCGGCTACATATTTTATAAACATGAAAAGTACGGCGAAGCCGCAATTGAGTTCAAAAAAGCGCTCCTAATAGCTCCTTTGAACGCCGACATACACTTCAACCTTGCCATGCTCTATCTCAAAACAGGTAACCTTGACCTTGCGCTCTCGGAGTTCAAAAAGGTGCTCAAGCTCAGGCCCGGCGACGAAGCCACAATAAGGAAGATCTCCGGCAATACGATGGGTATGGAGAAGTGAGCTTCATTACTCCTTCACGCTCAATACTATCTTTCCCCTGGTCTGACCCTTCTCGATAAGCTCGTGAGCCTCGCGGGCTTCCTCCAAGGAAAAAACCTTATAGATGTTAGGCACCAGATGGCCCTCCTCCGTAACCTTGGAAATCTCTCTAAGCTCTCCGGCATCGGGCTTAACGAATACACGCTCCGCTCTCACACCCAACGCTTCCGCCTTTCCCTCTGGCAGCGGCTCCATGATGGTCACAAGGAAGCCGCCCTTCTTCAAGACCTGCCATGAGCGCTCCTGAACCTCTCCGCCCATGCAATCCAGAACAACATCCACGTCTTTGACAACATCCTCGAAGTTCACCTTCATATAATCAATAACCTCATCCACCCCTATCGTTTTCAGATACCCCTCGTCATTGGCAGCGGCAGTACCGATAATATGGCTTGCCCCTTTCCATCTAGCAAGCTGAATTGCAAGGTGCCCGACCCCTCCGGCAGCGGCATGGACAAGGACCTTATCGCCTTTTCTTAACCCGGCCGCATCAAAAAGTGACTGCCACACGGTAAGTGCCGCAAGAGGAAGCGCGGCAGCCTGAACGTGATCCAATGATGCCGGCTTAGGTGCCAGATGAAAAGCCGGAGCTGTTACATACTCGGCGTAACCTCCACCTTCATAGGGAAAGTTCACCATCCCGTATACAGGGTCTCCCTCTTTAAAGTTCGTTACACCGCTTCCAAGCTCACAAACCACACCAGATACATCCCATCCAGGAATAAATGGAAATGGATCCTCATACATTGAGGCGAAAGCCTTGCCCTCGCGTATCTTGGCATCGGAGGGGTTCACCCCCGCGGCGTGGACACGCACAAGCACCTCACCTTCTTCCGGCTTGGGGATCGGAACCTCCTCATACCGTAAGACCTCCAACCCCCCGTATTCATGTATCCTGATCGCCTTCATCATACTTAAATTATACCCCTATAATTAATTCTCCGATACATAAAAAAACATTGACTTCTCCCGATGCACTAGGTTATACTTGTGACAGTTAAGACTTATGACAAATTGTCCAAATCAATACCACGGCATAAACATCGGAGGTATCAAAATGAAGACACTAACCTTACTACTCGCCTTTACAGCACTTATTCTGCTTTACCCCACGGTATCAAGCGCCGCTGACGCAAGAAGCGTCTATGATCAGAACCGTGCAAGGCAAATAACCCCCACACCCATTGAATATGTAGAGAACGCCATTAAGGTCGTGAACACCGCCGAGTATATCGGCGATGGCAACCAAAAGCAGGCACTGCTCACAAAACTCAAGAAAGCACTAAAATACTTAAAGCAAAGACCTGCCGACAGGGATGGAGCCGTAAAAGAGATGAATAAGTTCCTGGGAATCCTCTGCGTCATGAAGGATAACGGCAAGCTCGGAGGCCGCTCATACAACAGTATCTATACCTCATACTTATACACGATCACAAGTCTTGGTCAGAGCCCAGAGCGCTGCGATTAAAGTTTTCCCCGATAAACCCCAAAACAAGAGGTCCGGCACACGCCGGGCCTCTTTCCTTTTAACCTCTCGAAAACATTAAGCTTTACAACGGATCATTGCTTTTTTACCCCTATTTGTGTTACTATGCTCCCTTACGTCTGACCTTACACCCCAGACACTAACTACTATGGCTAAGAGCAAAACAAATAAGGTAATACCGCTTATTCCGAAGGTAACGCCAAAGGAAAAGCTTAAGACCAATGATCTGGTCATTAAAGGACTGCGCCAGAATAACCTTAAAAATATCTCTCTTACCATACCGCACAACACAATAACAGGTATCGTCGGCCCCAGCGGCTCGGGGAAAAGCACCCTCGCCTTTGACACGCTCTTTGCCGAGGGACGGTGGCGATTCATGGAGTCCATGTCCACCTACACGAGGATGTTCCTTGAGAGAATGGACCGCCCGGAGCTTGACACGATCCACAATATACGCCCAACTATCGCTCTTGAACAAAAGAACCCGGTGCGCACCAGCCGCTCAACGGTTGGCACATCCACCGAGATACACGACTACCTGAGGCTTTTATACGCCCGCGCCGGAGCGCCTCACTGCGCCGAGTGCGACAAGAAACTCCTTCCGACCGATCCGGTCAGCACGCTTAAAAAACTCCTGAAAGAGTACTGCGGCCTAAAGGCCATAATTGGCTTTGAGATGGACACAGGCGACATTGAGCAGGCTGAAGCGGCCATAAAAAGTTGCCTTGAGAAAGGCTTCATAAGGGCCTGGCAAGAGGGCGAAACACTGCTCATGGAGGAGGCCGAAGAAGAGCTCAAAGGCAATGCGGTAAAAGAAGGCTCCCTAAAGGTCGTAACAGACAGGATCGTTATTAAAGCCGAGGATCGGGCAAGGCTTGGAGAGTCCCTTGAACTCGCCTTCAATGAGGGTAAGGGAAAAGCATGGGTACTGATGGACGGAAAAACAAAGCTGCTCCTGAGCAAAACCCTTCTGTGCGAAAGTTGCGGCACCGAGGGCGAAAAACCCTCACCCGTACTTTTCTCCTTTAACCACCCGCTTGGAGCCTGTGCCGAGTGCAAGGGTTTTGGCAACATATTAAAGTACGATGAGCAGAGGATATTCCCTGATCAGGAGCTGACCCTGGAAGAAGGCGCCATAGAGCCGTGGACAAAACCCGCCTATACCGGCTGGTATGATGAATTCGCCCGGAGCGCCGAGCTCTATGATATAGAGCTTGATAAAAAATATAAATACATGAATGAAGAGGAAAAACGCCTGATATTCGAAGGCACGGAGGACTTTGGCGGCCTCGACGACTTCTTCGCCCACCTTGAAGTAAAGAAGTATAAGCTCCACGTAAGGGTTTTCCTCTCACGATACAAAGGCCAGTTCAAATGCCCTTCATGCGACGGGGCGAGGCTCAACAAAAAAGCCATCTCAATAAAGGTCGGGGGCAAGAACATCTCAGAGCTTTCATCTCTCACGATAGAGGAGGCACGCAAGTTCTTCTTGAAACTCGAACTCGGCGAGACCGAGAGCCAGGTGGCAAAGGAGCCTCTGCGCCAACTTACGACAAAGCTTGAGTTCCTGAAACAAACAGGGCTTGGCTACATAACCCTTGACCGCCCCACAAAGACCTTATCCGGCGGAGAGTCTCAGAGAATACACCTTACGAACCAGCTCGCCGGTGCCCTCTCAGGCGTGCTCTACATAATTGACGAGCCGAGCATCGGGCT
>DAOVXI010000070.1 GCA_030636245.1 Deltaproteobacteria bacterium | reverse complement strand
TTATATCTATACTTAAGACGTAAAATAACAAAAATTAATACTACGCTGGTTATAAAACCTAAATATAACAAGAAAAAAAGGGGTAATTCCCCATTTGCTTTATCACTTACTACATAGTGCATAAAAGCAACAAATATTGCCGTCTGAATTCCGGTAACGACTGTAGTGCTTGAACGCAAGAGGTTATCGTGGTTTCTACATTGTGTACACGCTTCTTTGTATTCTTCTAATTGATAATCTATCATTATTTTTATCCCCTACCTCTCCCTTGTTAGAACCGCGATGATGTCAAAGGCAAGCGGGATGAAGTATACAAGGCCGATGCCTAAGCCAATGAGATTATACTTCATGTTTTCCTTTTTGAGTACCCCTTTTGCCCCGAGGTAAACCCCCCACACGGCAAAGGGTATGCCCAGACGCGCGGGCATGAAAACAAAGGCGATATACACCACCCAGCCCGGGTCCTCAAGGACAGCCCACGCTATTCTTCCGTAGACGTAAAGCCCCCAGGCGATTATCACGCAGGAAAGGGACGAGAGGAAAAACCTCTGAACCCTTGAGGTAAGATCTATTTCTTTTTTATCCATAAACGCACCCTACACCTCGACTACCATCGGTAAAATAACGGGCTTTCGTTCAAGTGACTTATTAAAGAAACGGCGTAGCGCCAGCCTGACCTCTTCCGTGAGCACGGCCGTGTCGGTCTTTACCTCTTTGTTGGCCTCCATGAGAGCTATCTCCACTGCCTCGCGTGCCCCGTCAAGAAGATGCTCGCTCTCCTCTTCGAATATAAGGCCGCGTGTTACGATATCCGGGCCGTAGAGCACATCGCCTGTCTTGCTGTCCAGAGCTATCAAGGCCATGACCATTCCGTCGCGTGAGAGGTGGCGGCGGTCCTTCAGTACCATATCGCCGACATCCCCGACGCCCTTGCCGTCGACAAAGACACGTCCGCTATCGACCTCGCCGTTTATAGCGATGCCGTCCTTCGTAAGCTCTATGACGTTGCCGTCCTCTGCAACGACCACATTCTCTTCCTTCACGCCTGTTTTCATGGCAAGGCGCGCGTGGCGCACAAGGTGGCGGTACTCTCCGTGCACCGGGACAAAACACTTCGGCTTTGTCATGTTGAGCATGGCCTTAAGCTCCTCCTGGCTTCCGTGCCCGGAGACATGCACCTCGGAGACCTTCTCGTATATGACCTCGGCACCCCTGCGGTAAAGATGGTTCATCATGTTCGAGATGGCCTTTTCGTTACCCGGGATGAACTTGCTTGAGAGGATCACGGTATCGCCCTTGTCTATCTTAAGGTGCTTATGCGAATCCATTGCCATGCGGATCAGGACGCTCATCGGCTCGCCCTGACTTCCCGTTGTAAGAAGCGCTACACGCTCGGGGTGAAGCTCTTTTAGCTCCTCAACATCGACTATGACCCCGTCCGGCACGCTCAGGTATCCAAGACTCCGGGCGATGCGTATGTTGGCTATCATGCTCCTGCCGTTCACCGCGAGTTTACGGCCGTATTTTTTACATGTATTTATTACCTGCTGCATGCGGTGTATGTTGCTCGAGAATGCCGCGACAATTATGCGCCCTGTTGTGTTCGAAAATATCTCATCCAGATACTCACCGACCTTGCTCTCGGAGAGTGAGTATCCCTCGCTCTCGACATTGGTCGAGTCGGAGAGAAGCGCAAGCACCCCCTTTTCCCCGTAATCGGAGAAACGCGCGAAGTCCAGAAGCTCGCCGTCCACAGGGGTCTGGTCTATCTTAAAGTCTCCCGTGTGTATGACCGTGCCGATAGGCGTGGTGATGGCGTATGAGACAGCGTCGACAATCGAGTGACAGACCCTTATCGGCTCAACGCTGAAGGGGCCGACCTCTACAACGTCCCTTGGCCTGACGCTCTCGAATGTGGTTTGTTTTAAGAGGTTATGCTCGTTCAGCTTATTTTCTATAAGCCCGATGGTAAGCATCGTAGCGTATATGGGAGCGTTGACCTCCTTAAGGACGAATGGCAGAGCGCCGACGTGATCCTCGTGGCCATGGGTTATGAAGAAGGCCTTCACCTTATCCTTGTTCTCAATTAAATATGAAACATCGGGTATGACTATGTCTATACCCAGCATGTAATCCTCGGGGAACATCAGACCGCAGTCCACGACTATGATGGTGTCCTCATACTCAAAGGCCATCATGTTAAGCCCTATCTCACCCAACCCCCCAAGCGGTATTATCTTAAGTTTGTCTGTCATTGTGACTCCTTAATTTATATAAAACTTTGTCCCTCTTAATCATATCATTTTACCCACTTCTTTTTCTCGCTTTCAAAAATCACAAAGTTCATAAATCCCTCTTCAAAGGACAAGCGATAAGCCTGCTCACCCTTTCTATAGTAATAATGAATGTCACGCTTGCCAAACATAAAAAACTTGGCTTTAGGAATACTCCCCAGATACTCAGGCCTTAATTCATCCAACTTATCGGGGTATGCACCATTGTCTTTCTTATACCTCTCTATAGCAGTAACAATAACATTACCCGTCTCTACATTCTTCTCATGCTCAACGTTCTTAATTACAGAGATGGAAACTACCTCAATTACAAGGAAGATCAACAAAACACCTGCTACCTTTACCACCTTCTTATTCTTTTTAATAGATTGAACGATTAATACTAAGAAGAATATTATTATGCCTAAGAAACCAAAAACCGAATCGCCTGTAATGATATCACCGCCGACAAGAACAATGGCCGCTACTATAATATCTAGAGGCAACTTCTTCTTTACTGTCTCCGCGCTCTCCACCAACCTTACTCCCCTTTTAGTCCCTCTTCGATTCGCTCGCGGACAAGCTCCATGAGCTCTGCTTCCTTCATATCTTTTGTATCTATGGCTTCGCCTATGACGACCTTTACAATGCCGGGGAATATCTTGAGGCTGTGCTTCTTCATTATCTTCTTCGTGCCGATTATCGATACAGGGATAACAGGCACGCCGCTCTTTAAGGCTATGAGGAAGGCGCCTTTCTTGAACGGCAGGAGCGTCTCCTCTTCGTTCCTTGTGCCCTCGGGGAAGATGGAGACCGAGCTGCCGGCCTTTATCCTCTCGGCTGCTTTTACTATGCTCCTTACCATTGCCTTGGGGCTTCCCCTGTCTATGGGTATGTCCCCTGCCGCGGCCATTGCCCAGCCGAAAAACGGGATATTAAAGAGGCTCCTCTTGGCGACCCAGCCGAAACGCAGAGGCAAGGTTGCCTGAAGCACGGGGATGTCGAAGGCGCCCTGGTGGTTTGCGGCAAAGATGGCCGTCTTCATCGTAATATTTGAAAGACCCACTGCCTTGACCTTTACCCCCGAGATGAAGAGACATGTCTTGCCCCAATATGTAACGCCGAAGTTTTTGAGAGACTTGCTTTTTATGACCGCTCCGAGGAGCACGCACATAACAAAGAACACGGTAAGCGGTACGCCTAAAGCCCAAACTATTATCGTTCGCATAAACATCCGTGGATTTTAACTTTTTTACACTCACTAAGTCAAACAAAGGCTTACACTCAGCTGAAGGTTCCTGTACTTATTTACGCAAACGAGAGCGAACTGCAATTTTGCCATTCATGAAATATCTTGCACTTATTTATTGCGAATGATAAATTAACCCAACAAAATAAATATTGGAGCATTATCATGGTAAATAAAGCGATACTCATAGGAAGACTCGGCGGAGACCCCGAGGTAAGGTACACACCAAACGGCTCGGCCGTGGCGAACTTCACGGTTGCCACAAGCGAGAACTGGAAGGACAAGGAAGGCGCAAAGCAGGAGCGCACCGAGTGGCACAGGATAGTAACCTTCGGCCGTTTGGCTGAGATTTGCGGCGAGTACCTGAACAAAGGCAAGCAGGTCTACATAGAGGGCAGGATACAGACTCGCCAGTGGGAAGACCGCGACGGCAACAAACGCTACACAACTGAGATAGTAGCCAACCAGATGCAGATGCTCGGCAGCAAGAATGACCAGGGCGGAGGCTCAGGCGGTGGAGGCGGAGGCGGTGGTTCTTCTTCAGGCGGAGGTGGAGGTAGCTCGGCACCGGACGGCCCGCCACCGATCGACGACGACGATATCCCGTTCTAAGAATTTCAACCTATATATAAACTCAAGCCCCGTGCCTTATTAAGGCACGGGGCTTTTTATTTGAGTTGTTTTCTGAATAGACGAAAGCATAAGAAAACTATCGACTTACGCCTGTTCATACTGTAAAATATATCCTTAATATTAAAATGGGGTAGTGCTTCCAAAAAAATCAGGCAATGAACTCAGGATCGAATAAAAAAAGAGCAGAGGTGATGGCACCCGCGGGAAACCTAAGCTCGCTCAAGGCCGCGGCAGAAGCAGGGGCCGACAGCGTCTACATGGGGTTTTCAGGCATCACCAACGCAAGGAACTTCGAGGGGCTTAACTTCACGGTTGAGGACCTCAAGGACGGCATTGAGTATCTCCATAAAGCGGAGAAGAAACTCTACCTTGCCATCAACACATTTGCCGAAGGAGATAACCTCTCCCCATGGTTCGAGGCGGTCGACAAGGCAGTGGAGCTGGGTGTCGACGCGCTTATTCTCTCGGACCTTGCCGTACTCAGGTACGCAAGCACAAAGTACCCCGAGGCAGAGCTTCACCTGAGCGTTCAGGCAAGCGCCACGACACATGAAGCGATAAATTTTTTTAAAGAGCAATTCAATATCAAACGCGCGGTGCTTCCGAGGGTGCATACGATAAGCGAGATAAGGGATATTCACGAGAAGACCGATGTCGAGCTTGAGGCATTCCTTCTCGGAGGGCTCTGCATAAATGTCGAGGGACGATGCTTTCTCTCAAGCTTCGTAACAGGCGCATCAACCAACATCGAGGGGGCCTGCTCCCCATCAAGGTTCGTTCGCTTTGAAGGCACAGACAATGGCGGGCTTGATATAAGACTTAACGGAACACTTTTGAACTCCCTGGGAGCTGATGAGAGCAGCCCCTACCCCACATGCTGCAAGGGTCGCTACCATAGGCCCGACGGGAGCCGGACATACGCGATGGAGGAGCCTGAAAGCCTTAACGCCGTTGGCATGATACCCGAGTTGATCGAGGCCGGCATCACGGCGCTTAAGATAGAGGGTCGGCAAAGGACAAAGAGTTACGTCAGAGAGATGACCGGCGTTACACGTGAAGCCGTGGATGAGTACTACAAAAATGGCGATAACTTCTCCATCAAACCCGAGTGGAGCGAGAAGATACTTAGAACATTCGAGGGCGGCGGCCAGACCTTTGGTGCCTACGGAGGAAAGTAGGATAATGAAACTCTCGCTCGGCCCTGTGCTTTATAACTGGGATAAGGACACTGTCAGCTCGTTCTATGAAGAAGCAATTGAGATGCCTGTTGCGCGCGTATACATCGGGCAGGCGATCTGCACGCAGCGCAAGAGCTTTAAGGCGAAGGAGATCGAAGAGATAGCTCACACGTTACAGGAAGCCGGCAAGGAGGTTATCATATCAACCCCCGCGCTCGTATCGAATGAGGCAGAGCTCTCCTTCATAAAAGAACTTCTAAGGCTGCCCTTTGCGATAGAAGCTAACGAGATGAGCGCCTTGAGCCTGGCGCTGAAGGCTAAAAAAGAAGTATACGCGGGGCCTCACATTGAGTGCTATAACACAGAGGACGCTGCTTTTCTTGAGGGCCTTGGGGTAAAGGGCATCACAGTGCCAATGGAGCTTAATAAGGAGTCGATCGAGAAGATAGCAGCAGTGAGCAACATTGATATCGAGTTTGCCGCTCATGGGCATCTGCCCCTTGCCTTCTCATGGAGGTGCTACACGCTACGCGACCAGGGACTGGGCAAAGCAGATTGCGCAAACCAATGCGGCGCGCACCCCGAAGGGCTAACAATCAAAGCCTCGGACAATAGCGGTGGCTTCAGGATAAACGGGACATCAGTGCTCAGCATGGAAATTTATTCGCTTATAGAAAAAGCGGAGGAGCTTAAGCAAAGTAAGTCCTCACACATAAGAATATACCCTGAGCTTAAGGGAACGAAAGACATAGCCGATGCTTTCAGCGATGCGCTTAAAGGCAAAGAGCTTGACCTTACCGCGCTCGGCTTAGGCGATACCGTAAGCGGATACTTTGATAACGAAGCAAATAAAATAAAGATCGATCCAACAATAAAACAAAGGGCCTTGGCATAAAGGCAAAGGGGGTTTAAGATGGCAGACTTTCTGGAAAAAGCGATAACGCTCGGACTCGGGGTAGAGAAAAAACTAAAGGACATACTCACAGAGCTTGAAAGCGCCGGAGAGGAAAAAAAAGGCGAAAAGGAAGCCCAAAAGGACACAAAGGCAGAGGAAGGCGAAACAATAGGCACGGGTAAACGCATTGAGAACAAGGTCGTTGAGGAAGGCGTAAAAGCCGTAAGGGAGTTCATCGAACTCCTGAAGGACAGCAAAAGCAAGATAGAGGACGAGGTCTGCTCCAAAGCCTCGAACATGACGGACAGACTGAACCTTGCCACAAAAGAGGATGTGACGATAGCTAAAGAGATGGCCAGAGTGGCGCGAGAAAAAGTGGACTCGCTTGAGAAGAAGGTCGAAGAGCTTATAAAGGATAAAGAGTAGACAAATTCCATGCGCTACATGAACCCGATACGCAACATAAAAAGGCTGAACAAGATCATAAGCACACTTGTGCGCTACGGCTTCGGCGGATTGGTCCAGGAGCTGCAGCTGCACCCCTACTTCTCCTTTCTCCGGAAGATATGGTTCTTAAGAAGGAGCGGCGGAGGCATGAGCGTGCCCGAGAGGATAAGGCTTGTTTTGGAAGAGCTTGGGCCAACCTTTGTAAAGCTCGGTCAGGTCGCCTCCACAAGGACCGACCTGCTTCCCTTAGAGTGGATATCAGAGCTTAAAAAACTACAGGACATGGTCCCGCCCATCTCCGCTGAAAAGGCACGTAAAGTAGTCGAGCGCTCTTTAAAAGGCACCCTGGAAGAAAAGTTCAAGAGCTTTGATGCAGAACCAATGGCCTCGGCATCTATCGCGCAGGTGCATAACGCAGTGCTTCCCGACGGCACACTGGTCGCGGTCAAGGTAAAAAGGCCTGACATAGAGAAGACCATAGACGCCGACATTTCTGTTATGTACACTTTGGCGAAGCTTCTCGTCAAACACATACCTGAGGCACGAAGGCTTAAGCCCGTAGAGGTAGTCGACGAGTTCGCGCGTACAATACATAACGAGATCGACCTTACGATCGAGGGCTCCCACGCCACACGTTTTTATCGCATATACAAAGACGACCCGACGGTTCAGATACCAAAGGTCTACTGGGACTTCACGACCCCGGATGTGCTGACACTTGAGCGAGTGAGCGGTACGCCGGTTGACGAGTTAGAGACGATAAAGGCAAAAGGCCTTAACGCGAAAACGATCGCCGAAAACGGCCTTAACGCGTTTTTCACACAGGTCTTCGACCACGGCATTTTCCACGCGGACCTTCACCCGGGCAACATATTCGCCCGCGACGACGGGGCGATAATATTCCTGGACTTCGGGATCGTGGGCACCCTTGATAAAAAATTAAGACACTATCTCGCAACCATGCTCTTTTATATCCTGCGTCAGGATTATCGACGCATGGCACTGCTTCATAAACAGATAGGGCTTATAGGAAGTGACGTAGACATTGACGAGTTCGAGAACGCTCTTCGGGACATGGCCGAGCCCATCTTCGGTAGAGAGCTTAACGACATAAACATCTCGCATCTTATGATGAAGCTTATCCAGACAGCCAGAAGGTTCGATATGGAGCTTCAACCAAACCTTCTGCTGCTTCAAAGGTCCATGGTCATCATAGAGGGCGTGGGGCGTCAACTCTACCCCGACGCAAACATGTGGGAGATAGCAAAGCCTGTCATATATCGCTGGGTCATAAAGGAAAAGCTCTCGCCCAAGGGTCACATCGATAACAGCCGCGAATACGTGGAAGAGCTTGCACACAACCTCTCGGAGCTCCCCGGGCAGGTCAACACTGTTCTTAACAGGTACTTAAATGACGAACTT
>DAOVXI010000072.1 GCA_030636245.1 Deltaproteobacteria bacterium | reverse complement strand
CCTTTTCATTTTTACCGAAGTTCTTACCACCTATCCTCTCGGCATAAAGTTTTTGTATGTACTCACTCGACATAGTCGAAAAATCCTCCCTTTGAGTTGTTTAATATTATCTCTCAGCGACCGTGTTCTTAAGACTTCCTATTCCTTCGATCCTTATCTCTATCTCATTGCCGGGCTTCATCTTTCCAACCCCCGAGGGTGTTCCCGTTGCGATAACGTCCCCGGGAAGGAGCGTCATGACCGAGGTCACGAACTCAACGAGCTTTGCCACATTAAATATCATGTCGCTTGTTACCGTCGACTGCCTTTTCTCGCCGTTCAGGAAGGCCTCTATCCTGACGTTATCAGGGTCGAGCTCGGTCTCTATCCAAGGCCCGATAGGCGCGAATGTATCGAAACCCTTGGCCCTTATATACTGCACGTCACGGCCCTGAAGGTCACGTGCCGTAACATCATTAAAACAAGTATAGCCGAGTATGTATTCACCCGCCGCCTCTGCCTTTACGTCCTTTGCACTCTTTGAGATAACAACGGCAAGCTCGCCCTCAAAGTCCACCCTCCTTGACATATGAGAGGGATATTTGATCTCATCATTCGGCCCGATAACGCTCGTTGAAGGCTTCATGAATATCATGGGCTCCTCAGGGATCTCTTTGTCGAACTCTGCCGCGTGCGCCCTGTAGTTAAGTCCTATGGCAACTATTTTTGATGGTAAAACGGGCGAGAGAAGTTTTACATTGTTAAGGTCATAGGGGTTCTCGCCCTTTGTTAAGTTAAGTTCGGTGTATGCCTGGGCACAGCCAAGCACGTCGCCCTCAATGCAGGGGAAGATCTTCTCTTCTTCAATTATACCTGAGAAAACCTTGCCGTCTACTTCAAAACGGGCAAGCCTCACTTCTTGGAGCCCTTCCACTGCGTTTCCATCATTGAACGTATCTTCAAACGTAAGGCACTTATCTTTATAAAGCCCTCTGCGTCACGCTGATCGTATACCGTATCTTCCTCGAATGTAGCGAAGTCCGGATGATATAGAGAGTTATCGGATTTGCGTCCGGCAATTATTACGTTACCCTTATAAAGCTTCAGCTTAACCGTTCCGTGTACGCATGAGGTGGCCTCGTCAACAAGTTTCTGCAGTGCCACACGCTCTGGAGCGAACCAGTAGCCATAGTACACAAGCTCTGCATAGCGAGCCATCACACCGTCACGCACCTTCATGACCTCGCGGTCCATCGTAAGCGCCTCCACGGCGCGGCGTGCCTCATGAAGGACCGTGCCTCCGGGTGTCTCGTATATGCCACGGCTTTTCATTCCAACAACCCTGCTCTCGACACAATCGGCTCGTCCTATGCCGTTACGTCCCGCTATATCATTTAACTTAGCGAGTAATTTAGCCGGTGTCATCTTCTTACCGTTAAGACGTACCGGATCCCCGTTCTCATAATCAAGCTCAATATATGTAGGCCTGTTCGGTGCCTTCTCGGGGGAGACGGTCATGAGGAACATATCCTCCTTTGGAGTCTTCCATGTGTCCTCCAGTATGCCGCCCTCGAAACTTGTGTGAAGAAGATTACGGTCAATGCTGTATGGTTTCTTCTTACTTACCGTAACGTCGATCTTATGTTTCTTAGCGTAACGCAAAAGATCGCTCCTGCTCTTCAGATCCCACTCCCTCCATGGGGCTATAACCTTTATGTGCGGGTCTATCGAGTAGCATGCAAGCTCAAAGCGTACCTGATCGTTGCCCTTGCCTGTCGCACCGTGGCTTACAGCATCGGCGCGTGTTGCTCTTACCACTTCCATCTGCGCCTTTGCTATTATAGGACGAGCAATGGCCGTGCCAAGCATATAGTTGCCTTCGTATATGGCCCCTGCCCTGAGCATCGGGAAAACAAAATCACGGACGAACTCTTCTTTCAGATCCTTTATAAAGACCTTACTCGCTCCGCTCTTAAGAGCTTTCTTCTTAAGCGGCTTGATCTCTGCGCCCTGGCCAACGTCCGCGACATATGCCACAACATCGCAACCATACTCCTCCTTTAGCCATTGTATTATGACAGAGGTATCAAGCCCTCCGGAGTATGCAAGTACCGCCCTCTTTACTTTTTTCTCAACTTTGTTTTTCATAATCCTCCTGGATAATATTAAATATAATTTTTAACTTAGAAGTTTTTCAAGTATTGCTTTCTGCACATGAAGCCGGTTTGCGGCCTGCTCCCATACCGATGAATTCTTGCCTTCTATAACATCCTCTGTTATCTCCTCGCCCCTGTGGGCCGGAAGGCAGTGAAGCACCATGGCATCGGGTTTTGCATAGGATAAGTTCTCGGAGTTAAGCTGATAAGCCTCAAGCGCGCGCACCCGCTTCTCGCTCTCGTCTTCCCAGCCCATGGATGCCCAAACATCAGTGTTAATAACATCAGCATCCTTCAAAGCATCCTTGACAGAAGAACAAAGCTCGACCTCCCCGCCCTCGGCAACTGACCTCTTCACTATATCTTCATCCGGTTGATAGCCTTCGGGACACGCAAGCACCAGCTTAAAGGGGAGTCGTGATGCCGCCTCTATCCATGAGTTGGCCATGTTATTGCCATCTCCGAGCCAAACAACCTTAAGCCCCTTAAGCCCATCAACGCCGCTTCCCTTCTTCTCAACCATAGTCAAGACATCGGCAAGAACCTGGCAGGGATGATGCTTATCCGTAAGTCCGTTAATAACAGGTACGCTCGCGTACTCGGCAAACTCCTCTATCATCTCATGACCGAATGTACGTATAACAACGCCATCAACGTATGAACTCATGACACGGGCCGTATCCTTCACCGGCTCGCCGCGTCCGACCTGCGAATCCGATTGATTAAGGAATATAGCGTAGCCACCGAGCTGATACATCGCCGCCTCGAAGGAGACACGTGTACGCGTAGAGGCCTTCTCGAATATCATCCCAAGGGTCTTGCCCGCCAGGGGTTTATCCTTCAAACCCTTCAAGGTAATGGCCCTCTCGATAATAGAGGCTATCTCTTCTTTTGTCAGCTCTGCAAGTGTCAGTAGATCTTTCATAATTATAAATACCTTTACGGTTTAAGCCGAAACTTATAACACAGTTCCAAATGCTTTTCAACGTGGAAAGTTTACCTTTAAAGTTCCTCCAGAACGCTTTTTAATATGCCTATCATCTCATCAACATCAGCCTCTGTTATTATAAGAGGCGGAAGAAAACGAAGGACCTTCTCGGCCGTGCAGTTTATGAGAAGCCCGCGCTCCATACATTCATTTACGATCTCAACCCCGGGCACTGTCATTTCCATTGCTACCATAAGACCCTTACCACGGACCTCTGTTATAAAATCAAACTCAGACTTTAATGCGTTAAGCTTCTCCGTAAGATACGCACCGACCTTATTACAGTTCTCCAGAACGCCTTCACCCAATATGGTTTCAATTACGGCCTTTGCCGCGGCGGTGGAGAGGAAGTTGCCTCCAAAGGTGGAGGCATGAGAGCCGGGGGTGAAGGCAGCTGCGACCTTGTCGCTTGCAAGCATCGCCCCTATAGGCACCCCTCCGGCAAGGCCCTTTGCAAGTGTCATTATGTCCGGCTCTACGCCGTAGTGTTCGTAAGCAAACAACTTGCCCGTGCGTCCGACGCCCGTCTGCACCTCATCAAGGATGATAAGCACGCCGTGTTCGTCGCATATCTTACGAAGCGCTTTAAAGAAGCCCTCGGGAGGCAGGTTTACACCACCCTCGCCCTGAACAGGCTCTATCATTACCGCCGCGACCTTGTCATCTATAACAGCGCTTATGGCATCAATGTCGCCGAAGGGTACATACTGGAACTTCTCCAAAAGAGGCTCAAAACCTTCCTGCACCTTTTTCTGTCCTGTTGCGGCCATGGCGGCCATCGTGCGGCCGTGAAAACTCTTCTCCATACTTATGATCCGGTGGCGAGGCTTATCAGCTCCGCTGAAGTACTTACGGGCAAGCTTAATTGCCGCCTCGTTGGCCTCGGCCCCTGAGTTTGCATAGAATACCTTATCGGCAAAAGAATTCTCGCAGAGAAGCTTCGACAACCTCGACTGCGGCTCTATGTGATAAAGATTTGAGGTATGAATGAGCTTGTGTGCCTGAGAGCAGATGGCCTCAATAACATTAGGGTGACTATGCCCGAGATTGCTTACCGCTATGCCCGCAAGAAAATCCAGGTACTCACGCCCGTCCGCATCCTTTATCCGCGCGCCATGGCCTTCAACAAAGGCTACACTGTAGCGTGCGTATGTGTGCATCACGTGATCCTCGGTCATTTCTATTATTTCTTTATTATTCATTTCTATTTCCTTCTCGCCTTAATAACACGCTCTATATCACTTAAGTCTTTCCTTACCTCGACCTCAGTGTAGTTGTCATCAGCTTTCAATATCTCCAAGACCTCACTGCTCTGGTCATAGCCAACCTCCAGAATAAGAGGAGCGTTCTTCTTAAGAAATCTGTGCGCGTCCTTTACTATCCCCCGTATCACATCAAGCCCGTCGTGACCTCCATCAAGGGCATGCATTGGCTCAAACTCTCCCACCTCCGGCATAAGAGAAGCTATCTCCGAGGTCTTGATATACGGAGGATTGGCTGTTATAACACTAAAACTTTCTTCAAGTCCTACATGCTCGATCGCTCTAAAAAGATCTCCCCTGAAAAACTCTATCCTCGTAACACAGTCATTTAAAAGAGCGTTCTTTACCGCCGTGTCTATGGCCGCCTGCGTGATATCGGTTGCTATGATCCTTACCCACGGTGCTCTTGCGGCAACACTCACCGCAACACAGCCGCTTCCCGTGCAAAGGTCCAGCGTAAGAACATCCTTATCATCACCGCCGGAGAGTTCAAGCAAAGCCATCTCCGCGAGAAGCTCTGTTTCCGGCCTGGGGATCAGAACGTCGCCGCAGACCATAAAGTCAAGACCCATGAACTCGGTCTCACCAACTATGTACTGCAAAGGTTCCCGCTTACCTCTTCTCTCGATCCACACCCTGAGCGTTTCCCTTAAGTCAGGGGTTAGATCATGCCCGTGCTTCTCTCTTACCTCAGGTATACCTACACCAAGCAGGTAGCTTAGAAAGAGGTAAGCCTCTCTGCTTGCCTCTTCAATACCGAACCTTACAAGGTTTCTCTCTGCCCAGCTTAATGCTCCGCCTACCTTATCCAAAGAACCCATAGTCATGGTTACACCAGCTTCTTTACTTGCCTTTCTTCTGCTTTATAACCGTACCAATGCCGGCGTCGGTGAAGACCTCCAGCAGCACTGCATGCTCAACACGACCGTCTATTATGTGGGCCGAGCCGACTCCATTTCCCACAGCCTCGATACAACAGTTAAGCTTTGGCACCATACCTTCAGTTGCAACCTTCTTCTTTATAAGGCTTTTCGCCTCCGAGACACTAAGGTTTGGCAAAAGCTTCTTGTTCTTATCCATAACACCTTTAATGTCAGATAGGAGTATCAGCTTCTCAGCCTTCAAAGCGGCGGCTATGTGGCCCGCTGCCAGATCGGCGTTAATATTATAACTTACCCCTCCGTCATCACCGCCTATGGGAGCAATGACTGGAATAAAACCGCTGTCCTCAAGGCTTCGAATGACCTCAGGGTTTATCTCCTCAACATCACCCGCGTGACCCATAACGTGACCACGTATCTTAACGCTCTTGCCCTTTATAAGCCCGCCGTCCTTGCCTCCGATGCCTACGGCTCGGCCATCGAAGTGATTTATAAGCCCTACTATCTCTTTATTTATCTTTCCGCCAAGCACCATCTCAACTACATCCATCGTATCCGCATCCGTAACGCGTATGCCCTCCACGAACTTACTCTGCATGCCGAGCCTTGCGAGCATCCCCTTTATCTGTGGCCCACCGCCGTGCACTATGACCGGGTTTATCCCAATGTACTTCATGAGCACGATATCGCGCGCGAAACTCTTTTTAAGTTCATCCTCGACCATGGCGTTGCCGCCGTACTTAATAACAACGGTCTTGCCGTAAAACTTCTGAATGTAGGGCAGTGCCTCAAATAGGATCTTTATCTTTTCAATATGTTTTTTCATTTTAAACCGCCTCTTAGTGTTTTATCCTAAAGGATATACCTTGAAAGATCCTCATCCTTAACGATATCGGCAAGTCTCTTTCTCACATAAGCCTTGTCTATCTTTACCTTCTTTTTCTTCATGTCGGGTGCGGTAAAACTTATCTCCTCAAAGACCCTCTCCATGACCGTATAAAGTCTTCTTGCACCAACGTTCTCCATCCTGTCATTCACCTCTGTTGCTATCTCGGCTATCTCATCAATGGCATCCTCGGTGAACTCGACATTAAGTCCTTCTGTTGCAAGGAGTGCTTCATACTGCTTCGTAAGAGCGTTCTTTGGCTCACACAGTATCTGCTTGAACTCGGCGCTTCCAAGAGAGGTAAGCTCAACCCTTATAGGGAAACGGCCCTGAAACTCCGGGATAAGGTCCGAAGGCTTTGATGTATGGAACGCGCCGGATGCTATAAAAAGTATATGATCCGTTTTTACCATACCGTACTTGGTGTTGACCGTTGAGCCTTCAACTATCGGAAGCAGATCCCTTTGAACGCCTTCCCTTGAAACGTCGGGGCCTTGACCCGCTTGTCGTCCGGCTATCTTATCTATCTCATCTATAAAAACTATGCCGGCCTGCTCAACCCTTTCAATGGCCGTGTGCTTTACCTTTTCCATGTCTATAAGCTTTGCAGCCTCTTCCTCGGTGAATAACTCGAGCGCCTCCGTGACCTTAACCTTACGCCTCTTGGTCTTCTTCGGCATGATGTTGGAGAACATGTCCTTTAGGTTCATGTCCATCTCCTCCACCCCTGCTGAAGAGAATATCTCTACCATCGGCATCTTGGTCTCGGTGCTCTCGATCTCGACCTCTCTCTCATCAAGTTTGCCTTCTCTAAGCATCTTACGGAACTTTTCCCGTGTCTTCTCTCCGTCTTCCTTTGGGCTATCTTCACCTTCAGTAGCCGCCACAGGCTTTACCGGGGGCAAGAGCGCGTTAAGAAGTCTTTCCTCGGCAGCTTTTGCCGCCTTGACCCTGACGCTCTTTGTCTCCTCGTCACGCACCATCTTGATGCCAAGCTCGGTCAGGTCGCGGATTATCCCCTCAACATCACGTCCGACATAGCCTACCTCAGTGAACTTGCTTGCCTCGACCTTTACGAAAGGAGCCTCGGCTAACTTCGCGAGCCTCCGTGATATCTCGGTCTTGCCAACGCCCGTTGGGCCGATCATTATAATGTTCTTCGGAGCTATCTCGTCCCTTAGCTCGGGTGCTACCTGCTGACGACGCCAGCGGTTACGAAGCGCCACGGCCACGGCCTTCTTTGCCTCCCCCTGACCTATGATATATTTATCAAGCTCTGAAACTATTTCCCTTGGTGTAAAGTTCTTCATCTTATCCTTTATAACTCCTCAACGCTTATCTCGTTATTAGTATAAACACATATCTCCGCGGCCGCGCTTATGGCCTCGGTCGCTATATCCTTCGCGTTCTTTTTCGTATGACGCACAAGCATCCTTGCAGCGGCCAATGCGTATGGACCGCCGGAGCCGATAGAGGCGATCCCCTCCTCCGGCTCAATAACATCACCCGTGCCTGAGATGATGAAGCTATCATTCTTATCGGCCGTGATAAGCAGCGCCTCGAGCTTTCTCAGGATCTTATCCGTTCTCCAGTCCTTGGCAAGCTCCACAACAGCTCTTTTTATGTTGCCGCGATACTTTTCAAGTTTCGCCTCGAACTTATCAAAGAGTGTCAGTGCGTCCGCCGTGCTTCCGGCAAAACCTGCTATGACATCCCCTTTGCCGAGCCTTCTGACCTTAACGGCACCCTTCTTAAGCACGGTTTGCCCGAGCGAGATCTGACCGTCTCCCGCTATGGCTACCTTACCGCCCCTTCTTACAACAACTATTGTCGTACCCTTGAACATTTTTAAATACCTCCCGCTTAGCTCTCGCTCTTATCACTGAGAGCATCAAT
>DAOVXI010000227.1 GCA_030636245.1 Deltaproteobacteria bacterium | reverse complement strand
ATATTGGCTATGTGTGATGAGCTTGCGGCTGTAAAAATGGAACATAACTACGTTATCGATACGCCATCTAAGAGTTGTTGGACGTTTTGTTCGAGCTGGTCGGTCAGTGAATGTATGCCGGTTTTTTTGTCCTTTGTTCTTTCGACCTTTATTGGTTCGCCGAACGAGACGACCGCCCTTCTTGTTGCCCGTATTGAAGCTGTCGGGACCTTCATAATATCTTCCTCGAACTTATCGAGAGTCTCTGCGAGTCTTTCGATGCTGGGCTTGCCTGCAACATAATCACCGGGATAACTAAACAGCTGTGTAACAAAGAACAAATCATCAATGTCGATTTGTGCCTGCTGCCGCTCGTTGCTTCCCTTCTGGCTTTCTTCAAGCCTGTTTATAGCTTCCCGCCGCAGGGTCTTTACCCTTTTAAGCAATGAATCATCTGGGCCAATATTGTACTTTTGCTCGATCTGCGAAAGCACATGGTGTGACAGCGTTTTTATCCTGTCCGGTAGAGGTCCTTTTTCGGTATGCCCTAAATACTCCAATTCCTTTAGCCCCAGTGCTCCTTCGGCAAATCTGTATACCCTTTTCTCCAATAGCATATCCGGCCGCGGCCGCCAAAGTATCCTGTCTTCCAGCCTGTTCATCAACTCGGCAAGTTCCTCGATCGGATCATCGACATACTGATACTTGATGCCGCACGGAACACAAACGACCGAACGGTCCTTGCTCTTGGCCGCGGTAATAGCTATCGCAGACGGACCATCATGAAAGGGAGTAACCTTGTCATTAACGTGATACACCTCGCCTTCGGGGAAGATCACCAACGGGTTATTTTTTTCCTGCAGGATAGAGGCCGCATACCTAAACGACTTCATGTCAGAGCCTTCACGATCAACGCTAAAGCAACCGTGCTGACGAAGGAGCAGACGCTTGAAAAAGTTTGACTTACCGAATACCTGCCACGAAGCCATAAAGTACAAAGGCAGATGGATGTTTTCAGTGGCCTTATAAAGTATAAGCGGGTCGGCGTGTCCGGAATGGTTCGGCGTTATCAATACGCCCTGCTCTGTTGGGATCGCAGACTGCAAATTCTCAACACCACGAACCTCGATCTCGACAAGACGCTGAACTTTGTGCTGCAAGAACTTGCGGAGCGGACGCCAGAAGCTGATCCAGAACGGGCTTAGCTTAGGCGACCACCAACGAGGTGGCTTCTTAAACGGCTGGATATCCATGAAAGTCCCTCTCTATACATTCATAATCAACAGAAACCTATTGTAGCTAAATAAGAGATGATTGCAAAGATGCAGTTACATCCATTCTCACAGGTTTTATTTCAGAATTAGTATAATTATACCAACTGGTAGTGTAAACCTTGAGAGCATCCAAGCTGTTTATTCGATCAAGACATTCTAAGGTAGGTTTAGTGGGTGGACGGTGGTATTAAGGTTATTTGGGCCTAACATAAGTTGATGACACATTGACTCATAAGTAAAGGTCAGTGATTTCT
>DAOVXI010000113.1 GCA_030636245.1 Deltaproteobacteria bacterium | reverse complement strand
TCGGCGAGAAAGTCCGGGGAGGCCGTAATGAGCCGCCCCGAAGAGATAACCCTTATGGACGTCAGTCCCAACCAGCTTGTAAGTGTTGCGGCCTCTCTCATCCCGTTCCTTGAAAATGATGACGCCAACAGGGCGCTTATGGGAAGTAACATGCAGCGTCAAGCCGTGCCTCTTCTTAAGACCGAAGCTCCAATGGTCGGAACCGGCATGGAGAGTGTTGTCGCAAGGGACTCCGGTGTTACCGTTGTCGCGAGAGAAGACGGTGTTGTTGAGAGTGTTGACGCCAACAGGATAGTCATAAAGAATGACAATGGCGGGGTCGATCTCTATACACTTACAAAGTTCAGGCGTTCCAACCAGAATACATGCCTTAACCATAAGCCTCTTGTAAAGGAAGGCGACAAGGTCAGGGCCACACAGGTATTGGCCGATGGACCTTCAACAGCCGAGGGCGAGCTTGCTCTCGGACGTAACGTCCTGGCGGCCTTTATGCCTTGGGGAGGTTACAACTTTGAGGACTCCATACTTATAAGCGAGAGGCTTCTTAAGGAAGACGTTTTCACCTCGGTTCATATTGAAGAGTTCGAGGTAGTGGCGCGTGACATAAAGCTCGGCAAGGAAGAGATAACCCGCGACATTCCGAACGTCGGAGAGGAAGCGCTCAAGGACCTTGACGACAGCGGCATCATTCGCGTCGGTGCCGAGATAAAGCCGGGCGACATACTGGTCGGAAAGATCACACCGAAGGGCGAGACACAGCTTTCACCTGAAGAGAAGCTTCTAAGAGCCATCTTTGGTGAGAAGGCCGAGGACGTAAGGGATACATCCTTGAGGGTTCCCCCGGGAATAGACGGCGTTATTATCGACGCAAAGGTCTTTTCAAGAAAGGGCGCCGAGAAGGACGAGAGAACAATAGCTATCGAAGACAAAGAGCTTCAGCGTCTTCTAAAAGACCGTGATGATGAACTGGGTATCGTAAAGGCATCAGCCTACAGCAAGGCTCAGCGTATCATTACCGGAAAGAAGTCCGGCGTAAGAATAGCCAACAAGGCCGGTAAGACACTTATCTCTAAAGGTAAGACAATTACAAGTGACATCCTTGAGACGATCCCTAAGAGCAAGTGGTCGGATATAGTTCTTGCCTCCAATGATAAGGCGGAGAAGGAGCTAAAGGCGGTCTTTAAGGTTTTAAGTGAGCAGATGGACGCCATTAAGTATATCTTCGATGAGAGGATAAAAAGGCTTAAGAGGGGTGATGAACTGCCTCCTGGCGTTATAAAGATGGTCAAGGTCTATATCGCTATGAAGAGGAAGATAAGTGTTGGCGATAAGATGGCCGGACGTCACGGTAACAAGGGTGTCATCTCAAGGATACTTCCCGAAGAGGACATGCCGTTCCTTAAGGACGGCACAACGGTTGATATCGTCCTGAACCCCCTTGGTGTTCCGTCACGTATGAACATCGGTCAGATACTTGAGACCCATATCGGTTGGGCGGCCAAGAACCTCGGCAAACAGATAAATGAGATGGTCGAGCGTGAGATGAGCCCTAACTCGATAAGGGAGAAGATAAAGAAGGCCTACGGCCAACTTGAGTTCAGCCGTTTCATGAATAACCTCTCCGATGACGAGGTCATCGCTGTCGCGAAGAGGCTCAAGAACGGTATAAGGATCGCAAGCCCTGTCTTTGACGGCGCGCTTGAGAGTGATGTGAAAGAGCTTCTCGCTCTCGCAGGCGTTAAGGAGAACGGCAAGACAACTCTCTATGACGGCAGAAACGGTGAGCCCTTTGACCAGGAAGTCACGGTCGGGATCATGTACATACTCAAGCTCCATCATCTTGTTGATGACAAGATCCACGCAAGGAGCACGGGCCCGTACTCGCTGGTTACACAACAGCCGCTCGGAGGTAAGGCGCAGTTCGGTGGACAGAGGCTCGGAGAGATGGAGGTCTGGGCAATGGAAGCTTACGGCGCGGCCTACTGTTTGCAGGAGTTCCTGACGGTCAAGAGTGATGACGTGCCGGGAAGAACAAAGATGTATGAGGCGATAGTGCGCGGCGACTACACCCTTGAGCCGACGATGCCTGAGAGCTTCAGTGTTCTCATAAAAGAGCTCCAGAGCCTTGGTCTCGATGTAAGGCTTGAAGAGGTCGAAGACAAGCTGAAGAGCTAAGCAGTAACTTCCGTTATCGATCGATCTCGGTAACGTTTGGATCAAAGAGAAGTTAGATAGATATATAGGATGCCCTGTTAAAGGGATTGGATTTTCCGGGCCGGGTGTTCTAAGTAATAGATTTAAGAGAAGTATCGATCATATATAGTGGATGCCCCGTTTGGGGATCGGTTGTTTAAAAGTTTATTTTTTTACCTAAGGAGGTAGCACATTGGAAAGCCTCATGGCCCTATTTGACAACAAAAAGAAGACCACGGATTTTAATGCCATACGCATTACGATCTCAAGCCCGGAGAAGATAAGGGAGTGGTCGTTCGGAGAGGTCAAAAAACCGGAGACCATAAACTACAGGACCTTTAAGCCTGAGCGTGACGGACTTTTTTGCGCGAAGATATTCGGTCCGGTAAAGGATTTTGAGTGTAACTGCGGTAAGTATAAACGCATGAAGCACCGCGGCGTTGTCTGTGAAAAATGCGGTGTTGAGGTAATACCCTCGAAGGTAAGGCGTGAGAGGCTGGGTCACATTGAGCTGGCGACACCGGTTGCGCATATATGGTTCCTCCGGAGTTTGCCTTCAAGGATAGGTGCCGCGCTTGATATGACGCTTAAAGAGGTTGAGCGGGTCCTTTACTATGAGAACTTTATTGTGACCGATCCCAGAGGCACTGAGCTTAAGTTCGGTGAGCTTTTAAATGACGAGAAGTATCATCAGGCTATAGAGCGTTTTGGCTATGATTCCTTTGAGGGCCTTATGGGAGCCGAGGGAATAAGGAAGATGCTCGAAAAACTTGATTATGAGGGACTCTCGGCCACGCTCAGGGCGGATATGAAGGTCGCCACGAGTGACGCGAAGAAGAAGAGAATAGCCAAGAGGCTTAAGGTCGTAGAGGCTTTCAAGAACTCGGAGAACAGGCCCGAGTGGATGGTAATGGAGTGTATCCCGGTACTGCCGCCAGATCTGCGTCCCCTTGTTCCGCTTGACGGCGGAAGGTTCGCCACAAGCGACCTGAATGACCTTTACAGGCGTGTCATAAACAGGAACAACAGACTTAAGAAACTCATGGAGCTTAATGCTCCTGATATAATTATCCGAAATGAAAAGCGTATGCTCCAGGAAGCGGTTGACGCTCTCTTTGATAACGGCAGACGCGGACGCATCATAACGGGTCAGAACAAACGACCGCTTAAGAGCTTGAGCGATATGATCAAGGGTAAGGGCGGACGCTTCAGGCAGAACCTGCTTGGTAAACGTGTCGATTACTCGGGACGTAGCGTTATTGTTATCGGGCCTAACCTGAGACTCCATCAGTGCGGACTTCCAAAGAAGATGGCCCTGGAGCTCTTTAAGCCGTTCATTTATCAGAAGCTTGAGGAGAGAGGTTACGCAACGACGATCAAGAGCGCCAAGAAGATGCTTGAGAAGGAAAAACCTGAGGTTTGGGACGTTCTCGATGAGGTCATAAAAGAGCATCCTATTATGCTTAACCGCGCACCAACGCTCCATAGGCTCGGTATACAGGCATTTGAGCCGGTGCTCATAGAAGGTAAAGCCATTCAGCTTCATCCTTTGGTGTGTACGGCGTTTAACGCTGACTTTGACGGAGACCAGATGGCCGTGCATGTGCCTTTGTCCGTAGAGGCGCAGGCAGAGGCGAGAATTCTCATGATGAGTACCAACAACATTCTTTCACCTGCCAACGGTAAGCCGATCATTGTTCCAACGCAGGATATCGTACTTGGACTTTATTATCTTACGCGTGAGAGGGCGGGGCAAAAGGGCGAGGGCAAGCTTTTTTCCAGTCTTGACGAGGCGCGTGCCGCTTTTGAGGCCGGTGCCGTAGGCCTGCAATCGCGCGTTAAGATCAAGGTTGACAATGAGCTTCAGGACACAACGGTTGGACGTGCGATACTTAAAGAGATCGTGCCCTCAACGATCAGTTACGCTGAGGTCAATAAGGTCATGGATAAAAAGCAGTTGGCCGAGTTGATAGATAAGTGTTACAGGCGTTCAGGCAGTAAGCAAACAGTTATCCTTGCCGACAGGCTCAAGGACATGGGCTACCGCTACGCCACAAAAGCCGGTATATCCATATGTGTCGATGACATGAAGATACCGGAGAAGAAGGGCAAACTTCTTGGTGATGCGTATGAAGAAGTAAAAGAGATCCAGAGCCAGTACAACGAGGGCCTTATAACAGACGGAGAGCGCTACAACAAGGTTATCGATATCTGGGCCCAGTGCACGGAAGAGATAGCCGGAGAGATGTTAAAGGACCTGAGCTTTGATATTGTTAAGGATGAGAATGGCAAGGACATAAAGACCCCAAGCTTTAACCCCATCTTTATCATGGCCGACTCGGGAGCCAGAGGCTCGGCTCAGCAGATACGCCAGCTCGCGGGTATGAGGGGACTTATGGCCAAGCCGTCCGGCGAGATCATTGAAACACCCATCACGGCTAACTTCAGAGAAGGCCTGACCGTGCTTCAGTACTTTATCTCAACTCACGGTGCCAGAAAAGGTCTTGCCGATACGGCCCTTAAAACAGCCAACTCGGGTTACCTTACACGTAGGCTCGTGGATGTCGCGCAGGATGCCATAATAGTTGAGGATGACTGCGGCACACTTGACGGTATATACATAAGCTCTCTGGTTGAGGGTGGAGAGATAATCGAGCCGATAGGCGAGAGGCTTCTCGGTCGTGTTGCCCTTGAGGATGTTGTGGAACCATACTCCAATGAGGTGATAGTTAATGCCAATGAAGAGATAGAAGAGGAAAAGGTTTTAAAGATAGAAGAGGCAGGCATAGACAGGGTAAAAATTAGAAGTGTTCTTACCTGCCGCTCAACGCGCGGCATATGCAAGAAGTGCTACGGACGAGATCTGGCCAGAGGTAAGATGGTAGAGCTTGGCGAGGCCGTTGGAGTTATCTCCGCGCAGAGTATCGGTGAGCCTGGAACCCAGCTTACAATGAGAACCTTCCATATCGGAGGAACCGCTTCAAGAAGGGCCGAGCAGACCACCCTTGAGGCGCGTCACGAAGGTGTCGTTAAGTTCGAGAACCTGAACACGGCCGTAAACAGCAAGGGCGACCTTATTGTCATGAACCGTAACGGTGATATCGCTATTACGGATGATGAGGGCAGGGACCGTGAAAAGGACTCAGTCATATACGGCGCGAGGCTTCTTGTTAAGGACGGAGACAGGGTTACCCCGGGAACGGTCGTTGCCGAGTGGGATCCTTTCACTATTCCAATACTTACAGAGATGAGCGGTTTCATTAAGTTTGGTGATGTGACCGATGGCAAGACCATGCGTGAGCAGGTTGATGAGGTAACAGGACTTTCCAGTAAGGTCATTGTTACCTATAAGGAAGCGGACATGAGACCCAGGGTCTCGATTAAGGACGAGAGCGGTAAGACACTTAAGGTGACCGGCACGAACCAGGTAGCTCGATACATACTCCCGGTCGGAGCCATCCTTACAACAGGTGAGGGTGATGCGGTGAAGTCCGGTGACATAATAGCGAAAATTCCGAGAGAGACAACAAAGACAAAGGATATTACCGGAGGTCTTCCGCGTGTTGCCGAGCTCTTTGAGGCACGTAAGCCAAAGGAATGTGCCGTTATTACAGAGGTAGATGGTCAGGTATCTTTTGGTAAGGACACAAAGGGTAAGAGAAAGGTCGTAATAACCCCGGAGGCAGGCGAGCCCAAAGAGTATCTCATTGTTAAGGGCAAGCACATAAGCGT
>DAOVXI010000104.1 GCA_030636245.1 Deltaproteobacteria bacterium | reverse complement strand
TATAGCTGAGTAATGGACAAAAACATCGCCGCCCTCCTCGTGCTCTATAAACCCGAAACCCTTGGTGTTATTAAACCACTTCACTGTTCCTTTCGGCATTACTCCCCCCCCTTTTTACGTTACTTGATAAACAATAAAAGGCCATAGTGTTAACGCAAGCCACCATGACCTCTGCCAGTAAACAATCAGGTTGTAATGTAACAGTGCTGAATTAATAGTAGTGTAACAGCGCCGATCATAAAGTGTCAAGATGTTTCTTAAATTTTTTTAACAAAAATTTAATAATCAGGAGTTCCTGGTACCGTTAATAGGTTCTGTGTTTTTAAGGAGCATATCAATAACTTCAATCAATAGGGTTATAAATTCACAAAATATATAACAATGTCGTATTTATCGGCTCAATAAAGACTACAAATCAACCTTATCAGAAACTGCGATAAAAGGGCATTACATCGGTATCATTAAAAACGTACCTAATTTTACCTATATCGTGTGAAGTAACGCTTTGGGAAGAGTTTCTATAGGACAACAAAATGAAGGGTTTTACGGTACAATAACTTTCTAATAGCACTACAGCCGTTTATTGCACGAGCTCTGATAACTTTACGACGGTTACTCCCTGGCCCTCGATGAGAGGAGCTATCTCGGCCAAGGCCTCTATCGTCTCCGGATACTGGTGCCCGATGCCGATAGCGCTCCCGTGTTTTTTCGCTCTCGTCAAAAGCTCGCTCACCTGGGCTATTATATACTCCTTGTTGCGCTCATTATCAAGAAAGACATCACGCCTGGCGAAACGCATATCAAGTTCAGCTGAAACCTTTCTGCCGACCGATCTGCCTGTCGTCAGGCTATCAAGAAAAAAGAGCTCCCTCTCCTTAAGCGCACCCAGCACCACAAGCATTCCCTCATAGTCCTCAGTGAACCTTGAGCCCATATGGTTATTCACACCTATTATACCGGGCACGCTCTCTATACTGCTATTTATCGACTCAATGAGAGCATCTTGGTCCATGCTGGTAAGGAGCGCGCCCTCTCCGGGGTTATTGCCCTTTAGGTCCTTTGGCTCCATGGGGAGATGAAGGATGACCTCGAGCCCCTTTGCCCTTGCCATCTCGGAGGCTTTTTTGCTGTACTTCAGATGAGGGATAATAGCGAATGTCACGGGGACGGGGAGAGAAAGAAGTGTGTCAACGCCACGCATGGTCTGCCCCATGTCGTCTATCACAAAAACCACGACCGGACCACTGTACTTGACAACAGGGGTTACTACCGGCGGTGGAACAACCTTTGGCGCTTCTTTATACACTGAAGGCGTGGTAGAGGGCTTAAGATCCTGGCGTAAGACATATACCGAGATAAGCGCTCCGACGATCAGCCCCAATACAAAGAGGCCCGCCATAATGATCGGGCCCCTTTTGTTTTTCTTATTCTTTGCCATAAAAAGCCGCGTTGCCTACGTGCCTTCCTCGCCGCTTGCCGCCGGCATTCTGTTAAATATATGCCAGCTCTTCAGGTAATCAAGTGCCCTTTGGAGCTGAAGATCCTCAATGTCCTCACCATTGCCGTTATCAACGACCTTTGGCTTCTTCTTTGATGAATGAACCTTTGTTTTCTTATCCTCTTCATCACCCTTTAGATGACCCTTGAGGTCACTCTCTTTTACATACCTCTCACTCTCTTCACCTACAAGTATGTCGGGCTCTATACCCTTGGCCTGTATGGACCTTCCCGAAGGGGTATAGTATTTGGATGTAGTCACTCGTACGGCAGATTTATCAGAGAGCTGGATTATCGACTGCACAGAACCCTTGCCAAAGGTCTGGCTTCCAAGGATCACGGCTCTTTGATAGTCCTGAAGCGCGCCCGCTACGATCTCTGAGGCTGATGCGCTTCCGCCGTTAACTATAACGATTATCGGATAATTAGGCTGAGTACCGAGCTTGCTTGCCGAGTACTCTTCATTCTGATCCGCTACCCTTCCCCTTGTAGAGACGATAACGCCGTCCTCTATAAAGAGATCCGATACGCTTATGGCCTCACGCAGATATCCTCCGGGGTTGTTCCTCAGGTCAAGTATCAACCCTTTGAACTCCTCTTTCTTGCTTCCGAGAGATCTGAGCGCTCTTTTAAGGTCATCCGTTGTGGTAGCCTGGAACTGCGTTATGCGAGCATAGCCATAACCTTCCTCAAGCATCTCCCACTTAACGCTGTCTATCTTTATGATAGCTCTTGTTATAATAAAGTCCTTGGGCTCGGTAAAACCCTCTCTCATTATGCCAAGCTTAATGTCGGTACCCTTTGGTCCGCGCATGAGCTTCACCGCATCAGTGAGAGACATGTCCTTTGAGTACACATCGTCGATCATTATTATTCTGTCCATTGACTTAAGCCCGGCCCTATAAGCAGGGGTACCGTCTATAGGAGAGATAACGGTCAACATATCATCCCTTATGCCGACCTCGATCCCAAGTCCTCCGAAGGAACCTTTCATATCGACATTCATCTCTTTAAAGTCCTCAGGGGTAAGAAAGGATGAGTGAGGGTCAAGCTCTCTTAACATGCCCTTGATGGCGCCGTAAACAAGCTCCTTTACCGTTACCTCCTCGGTATAGTTCTCAATAACCTTTGAAACCGCTTCGGTAAAAACCCTAAGGCTCTCATAGTTTCCGCCCTTCTCGGCCGAAACCTTCTGGGCAAAACCCCACAGGTGTACGGTTGATAATGTCAGGGCAAGTACAAACAGTATGCCCAGTAAATTTTTCTTTTTGATTCTCATCTTAGAGATCCTCCGTAATACTGTATGATACCGTATTTAATATCTTTTTCATAGGGTAAAAACCTGACTAGCCCTTCTTTATCCATTTAAGAGGGTCTATTGGCTTATCCTTTTTTCTTATCTCAAAGTAAAGCCCCGGGCTTTCATGCGTGCCGCTCTCGCCTACAAGAGCAAGAACCTCGCCCTCCATGACAAAGCTGCCCTTCTCCTTAAGTATCGTTGAGAGATGGGCAAAGAGCGAGTAGTATCCGCTGCCGTGTTCAACTATCATGACCTGGCCATAGCCCTTGAGCCAGCCCACATACGCAACGGTCCCATCAAACACCCCACGTACCTCTGAGCCGAAAGCAGCATTAATTATTATACCATTATTAAAGATAATTGTCTTAAATTTCGGGTGCTTGACCTTGCCATAGCGGCTTACGATCTTGCCGCCAACGGGCATATCAAGCCTCCCCTTCATGCTCGCGAAGTTTCCTGTGACCGCCTTGCTGCCCGGCTGTTTGAGTTTTCTTAAAAGAACGGTAAGCTCTTTACCTGCCTCTTTAAGCTCATCCTGCATCTCGATATAGCTTGCTTTCCTGAGCCTTACCTTTCTGAGTAGCGCCTTTCTCATCTTCTGGCTCTTCTCCACCTCGATCTTTTTTTTCTTTGAAGAGTCCCTGAGACGACGAAGCCTTTTTTCCACGGCCGCTAGCTTTGCCTGCTCCTTATTGACCTTCTCTATATTTACCTTAAGCTCCTCAATAAGTTTATTATCCCTTTCGACGAGCACATTCATGTATTTATAGCGCCTTAATATATCCGCCGCGTCGCCACCGCCGTCTATTGGTTCAAAGATGACATTCAATGCCGCACCCTTTTGCATCTTATAAAAAGCCCTGAGCCTCTGGTAAAGCTCATCCTCCAACTTCTCTCTTTCCTTCTTAAGCGAGTAAAGCTTTTTTGTTACTTTTTTCTTCTCCTTTGTGCTCTTCCTAAGATCACTCTCTGCCCTCTTAAGCTCAACCCTTCTTTTCTTAAGCTCTTTACTCAATCCCTGTAGCTCACCAAGCACCGAGCTTTCTTTTTTTTCTGTCTCTTTAATGCTCTTCTTAGCGTCCCTTAGTTTTCTCTTAACATCCTGAAGCTCTTCCTCTCCACTTTTAATATCCTTATCACCGGAGAATACATCTCCGGGCGTCATTAAAAAGAGCAAAAGAAGAATGAATACGCTTGATCTAAACATGGATCATACCTTTAGGAACTTCCCGAGTGAGACGAGTGCGCCGATAGCGCCGAGAAGAACACCCGAGAGTATAAGGCAAAGGAGCAGGAACGGAGCGCTCAGAGTGCTTTGAAAATCCAACTCAAAGTATGACGGGATCTGAGAGCCCAGGAAGTGAATACCGAGGTAAATAAGGACATATGCGATGAGCCCTCCGACAATGCCGGAGGTAACCCCCTCTATAACGAAGGGCGCTTTTATGTAAGTGTTCGATGCTCCGACAAGACGCATGACCTCTATCTCTTCACGCCTGGCATAAACCGTAAGACGTATCGTATTGGATATAATAAAGAGCGTTGCGACGATAAGGAATGTTCCCAGTATAACGGCCGTAAGCTTTACAAAACTTATCAGCTCCGCGAACTTTTCCACCCACTCACCACCGAACTGCACCTCCTCGACCCATCTGTATGAGCCGACCTTCTCAGCAAAGTTTGAGATAAGCTTAGGGTCCCGGAAGCTGTCCTTAAGTTTAATCTCAAAGGAAGCTGGCAGCGGATTTTCTTTTAGCCCCTCAAGAAGCCCCTCTCCGGCCTCGAAACCGGTGTTGAGTATCTTCAGGGCATCGTCCTTGGATATATAGGTGACGCTTTCCACCTCACCAAGAAGCGTGAGATTAGCCTTAAGCTCACTGATGCCGCCCTTAACGGAGTTGTCTTTTATGTAAACGATCACATGGGCCTTCTCGCCCCACTGATGAACGACCCCGCTTATGTTAATGAATACGATCAGGAAAAGCGTAAAGATAGCAAGCGAGAATCCGACCGTAACAGCCGAGAGCGCAACCGTCACCGGGTTCTCCCTTATGCTCGCCGCTGCGTCGGAGACGGTGTATACGAGGCTTGATCTCTCGCCCATTATGCGCTTTCCCCCGCGCTTATGACCTTACCCTCGCTAAACTCTATAACCCTGCTGTTGAACCTTTGAATGAGGCTGTGATCATGTGTGGCGACGATCACTGTTGTTCCCCTAAGGCTCACCTCCTTGAAAAGCTCCATTACCTGTACAGCAAGCTCAGGGTCAAGGTTGCCGGTCGGCTCATCGGCTAAGAGTATGGCCGGATCTTTTACAAGCGCCCTTGCGATGGCAACCCTTTGCTGTTCACCTCCGGAGAGGGTTAAGGGCTTAAAGTTCGCCCTGTGCTGAAGCTGAACATAGGCAAGGACCTTGTTAACTCTTTTCTTTATCAGGGCAGGCCCAACGCCCATGACCTTGAGCGCCAGAGCAACGTTGTCGAATACGGATTTTGTATTTATGAGTTTAAAGTCCTGGAAGACAAAGCCCATGCGCCGCCTTATGAGAGGTATCTGTTCCGGAGGTATCTTCAGGTAGTTCCTGCCGTCAAGGATAATGTGCCCGTCGCTTGGGACCTCGCTCCCGAACATTATCTTAAGAAGCGTTGACTTGCCGGCACCTGATGAGCCTGTGATGAAGACGAACTCGCCCTTTTCGATCTTTAGATTTACATCGGTCAGGGCTTGAACAGCGCCATCGTATTTTTTGTGAACGTGATATAATTGGATCATAAGAAGTATGGTGATGCGATTTAATAAAGCTGTCTCACCCTCTATGAGAAAATGCTCCGGTGAGTAGGTAACGTATCTTACTATTATCCCAAGTAGGCTTTACCATGTCAAGACCAATACTATTTACGGTAAGCAGCTAACGGTAAATGAAGTACAAAAAAGCGGAAATATAAGAAAGCCCCGACCAAATGGTCGGGGCTTTCAATGTGGCGGAGCCGACGGGACTCGAACCCGCGGCCTCCGGCGTGACAGGCCGGCGTTATAACCAACTTAACTACGGCTCCTTTAAAAAACAAATATCATGATACATAAAGCTCCGTAACAAAAGACATCCGACTAACTTTAAAGTAGCATTAGCCGGCAAACCTCCTGCCGGGAAAAATGGTAGGCGGTACAGGGCTCGAACCTGTGACATCAGCCTTGTAAGGGCTGCGCTCTCCCAACTGAGCTAACCGCCCAAAACAATTTATCTCTTAACAGCGTCCTTAAGACCTTTTCCGGCCTTGAACTTAGGTACCTTGGCTGCAGGTATCTTTAATTCTTTTCCCGTCTGCGGGTTTCTTCCTTTTCTGGCTTTTCTCTTTGTTACCGAGAAGGTGCCAAAACCTACGAGGCTTATTGTATCCCCTTTTTTAAGAGCCTTCTTTACCGTGTCGATAAAGGCGTTCAAGGCCCTCTCTGAATCTGCTTTAGTAAGCTTTGTTCCTTTAGCAATGCTGGCTACTATCTCCCCTTTTGTCATTTACCGCTCCTTTCAGATGTTTTTTTATTGTACTAATAAATCAACTACCGATAAACTCTAACAATCCAAATACTTCAATGTAGGATTGTAATCGACTTTAAAAGGTTGTGTCAAGTAGTTTTATCAAATAAAAAGAGGCGGCCTTT
>DAOVXI010000069.1 GCA_030636245.1 Deltaproteobacteria bacterium | reverse complement strand
AGTATAAAAAACCTTATTATCGCCGGCGCAAAAAGTGCTGTTATGAATGCTGTCGGGACAAATGTAGAAAAGTAGTTGATCTCTATGCCTGACCTTGAAAGCAATAGGTACGTTAAGAGGCCTTTAAACAGGACCATAACCGCTCCGGTAAGTATCCTTGTTGTTGTTACCGTAAGGTCAACCTTGAAAAGAGCCATGTAGAGAAGTATATATGTAGCACATAGAGAGAATGAGCTTACGCCAAGCATTGAACCGCTAAAGGTATCTTCGATATAGCCGAGAGCGAAGGCAAAGACTGCCCACTCTACGCGAGTCTCTTTTGTTATAAGGTAGAGTAGGATAAGTACCGTGATATCAGGCACGGGTATCCCGGGCAGAAGGGTGCTCTTTATCGAGTAATAAATAATACTCAGTGGTAAGAGTATCGCGAAGTCCCTTATTATTGATTTTCTCTTTAAATTCATTTCTCTATTTTCATTGTTTCGGTCTTGTCCGTTAGTATGAGAACCTCTTCAAGCCTCTCAAGGTCTGCCAAGGGACGTGCGTTTATGCTTAGAAAGAAGCTGTCGGTGTCCTTTCCAACACCTGTCACCTCTCCGACCACAAGACCCTTCGGGAATGTGCCCGATAACCCTGCCGAGACCAGTCTGTCTCCAAGCTGAACGTCATCAAGGTCTCTTACGAACTTTATCTTAAGCCCGGTGTTATTGCCTTCAGCTACTCCTTTAACCCTTGTTCTCTGCAGTATTACGTCGATGTTACTTCTCGGGTCGGTAAGGAGCAGGATGGTCGATGTGTTGTTTCGTGCCTCAATCACTCTGCCGACTACGCCTTGGTGGCTTATAACAGGCATGTTTTTTTCAATACCATGTTTGGTTCCTTTGTTTATGGTTGCCGTTCGTGTCCATGAGCCTCCGCTCCCATAGGAGCTAAAGGCAAGCACTGTAGCGGCAACTGTCTTATGCTTAAGTGTTTGGCTGAACTCAAGAAGTATCTTAAGTCGTTTTGATAAAGAGAGTTCTTCGGTAAGGCGTGTGTTCTTGTCCACAAGGTCGTTTATTTGTGCTTTGAGCGAAGAGTTCTCTTCCTTGATATTTACAAGGTAGATGTAGTCGTTCCAGGTGTTTGTTATGGAGTTACTTATGTATATTGATGTGTTCTGGATAGGGCTAGCTATAATGAGGATGGCGCTTTTTATCAGTGCTTCACCGCCGGTACCTTTTTTTGAGGTAGATACAAGCTGTAAAGATACCAGGCACAGCAACAACGAAAGAAAGATTACCTGGTGCCTCTTGATAAAAGACAACATTGATATTATTAAGTTGGGATCGTTACTTCTCTGAGAAGTTTGATCTCATCGAGGACCTTTCCCGCGCCTTTTACGACACAGGTCAGGGGGTCGTCGGCTATTGTTATGGGCAGTCCGGTTTCTTCCCTTAAGACCTCATCAAGGTTCTTAATGAGTGCGCCACCGCCTGCAAGGACTATTCCTTTGTCAACCATGTCGGCGGCAAGCTCGGGAGGTGTGGTCTCCAGTACCTGTTTGATGGCCTCTATAAGGGCTTTAATAGGCTCATTCATGGCTTCTCTAACCTCTGAGGCATCTATCATTATGGTAGCCGGGATACCTGTCACAAGGTTTGAGCCTTTTATTTCCATTTGAGGCTCATTTTCCTCAGCTTTGGTAAGTCCAAGTGACATTTTTATCTTCTCTGCAACGCCTGTACCTATAGATAGGTTGTATTTTCTTTTAATGTATTGGATGATACTCTCATCAAGCCTGTCTCCGCCAACCCTGATGCTTTTGGCCTTGACTATTCCTGCAAGTGATATGACGGCAATTTCACTTGTACCGCCGCCTATGTCGACTATCATGTTCGCCGATGGTTCGGTTATTGGAAGCCCCGCGCCAATGGCCGCGGCCATTGGTTCTTCTATGAGGTATACTTCTCCCGCACCTGCAGAATCAGCGGACTCCTTGACAGCTCTCTTTTCGACCTGTGTTATTCCAGACGGTACGCCAATGATTACCCTCGGACGTACAAGCAGTTTTCTGTTGTGTACTTTTGCGATAAAGTACTTGAGCATCTCCTCGGTTATCTCGAAATCGGCTATGACACCGTCTTTTAACGGCCTTATCGCGGCTATATTCCCGGGTGTTCTTCCAAGCATAGCCTTGGCTTCTTTTCCGACCGCAAGGACCCGCTTGCCTTTTCCGTCTTTTTTGACGGCAACAACGCTGGGCTCATTGCAGACAATTCCTTTACCTTTCACATAGATAAGGGTGCTGGCGGTACCAAGGTCTATCGCCAGATCGTTTGAGAACATTCCAAGTATGTAATTTAGCATTTTGATACTCCTATATTAGATAATTGTAAATAGTATCAAAATTCATACCCTTGTGGCAAGTGGAAAATGCTTAAAATGGTTGAATTTATAGAGAAAATTTATTAAGATACTAAATCCATATATTATTATGGGTTGCGTTTGGTCTGAGACGTCTTGGGGGACGTTAATAATATTGATCTAGGAGGAGAGATTTAAGATGCTTGAGTTAATGAGGAAAAAGAGTCGGTCCAGCCTGATGCTGTTTGCGATCGCCGCCATAAGTATAGTTTTTGTCTTTTCGTATATAAATATGGGAGGGAACAGCCAGGTCACGGAACAGGTGGTGGCAACAGTTGACGGGGACAGCATAACCGTACAACAGTACAATAATATGTACCAGCAACAGGTAAATTATTATCAAAAGGTATTGAAAGAGAATTTTTCGGATGAGATGATGAAGCGCTTAAAGGTTCGTGAGCAGGCGCTCGACACGCTTGTTGATAATGTCTTGATGACACGGGCCGCAAGAAAGTCAAGGGTAAGGGTCTCGGATAAAGAGGTGCAGGATAGGATACTCGCCGATCCGCTCTTTCAAAAAGACGGTGTCTTTAGTGAAGAGGTCTATTACTCCATGCTCGACAGCAACAGGGTAAAGGCCGAGGACTATGAAGAAAGCGTAAAATCGGATATTAAAGTTGATAAGCTTCGTAGAGGTATTTTAGAGGCAGTTGTTGTTGATGATCAGGAGCTAAGGCGTGAGTACCTCCGTAACAGTAGTGAGATATCCATACATTTTGTTGAGCTTTCCTCCGAATCGTATGCTTCTGATATTATTATAAACGAGGAAGATGCCAGAAAGTATCTTGATGAACATAAAGAGGATTATATGGTTCCACTTAAGGTGAGGGCCGCTTATGCCTACCTGAGTAACGATGATGTCCTAAAGTCGGTCACTGTTACCGATGAGGAGATAAAGGATTATTACGATAAGAACATCTCCTCTTATTATGTTAAGAAGGAAGTTAAGGCACGTCACATACTAATCAGGCCCGAGGTAGGCGCGGAGGATAGCGTCAAGGCCGATGAAGAGGCTAAGGCAAAGGCCGAAGAGATACATAAGAAGATAATAAAGGGAGGCGACTTTACAAAACAGGTAATGGAGCACTCAGAAGATAGAACCTCCATAGATGAAGGCGGTAGCCTTGGTTGGTTTGGTGAGGGGGCCATGGTACAGCCCTTTGAGGATGCGGCGTTCTCTACTGGTAAGGGCGAGACAAGTGAGGTTGTAAAGACCAGCTATGGCTATCATATTATAAGGGTCGATGATGCGCGCGGTGGGTCGGCCACACCTTTTTCAGAGGTTAAAAAAGAGATCTCTGACCATCTTACCGGCCTTAGAGCCGAGAGAGAGGGCAGGGACAGGGTAGCCGCTCTTCATGATGAGCTTAAGAGCCTTGGTGTGGACGATGCTTCGTTGACAGAGGCTAAGACAAAGATCGAGGAGGGTGGTGTCTCGTTTAACATAACTTCTCTCTTCGGAGAAGATGATAAGGATGTTGCGCTTAACAGCAACCTGAGCCTTAAGAAGTCGGTCTTTCAGCTTGCCGCAGGTGATGCAAGCGGCGTGATAGAGACCGAAGATGGCTTCTATGTGATAAAGGTTATTGAGCGGGTCGAAGAGCATGTTACTCCTTTTGCTGAGGTCTCTCACAAGGTTGAAAAAGCTCTCTTGACTGAGAAGGCTTCGGTCATAGCAGGAGAGAAAGCTGGAAGCTTGCTTGAAAAGATACTTGGAGGCAGTGATTACCGTGATGTTGCAAAAGAAAATGATCTTGAGGTAAGAGACACCACATTCTTCACCCTTCCTCAGAAGTACATCCCTGAGTTTGGAGCCTATACGGGAAATATCCCGGATCTCTTTGATATAACTCCGGACAAGCCGGTTTATTCTTTTGTGATACCGCATCTAGAGAGGTTCTATATAGTAAAGCTTAAGGAGAGGCGTGATGCCGACCTTGAGGTTTTTGAGGCCAATAAAGAGAATATAAGAGCTGAGCTCTTGACAGAAAGAAGAAACCAGAGAGAAAAAGAATGGATGGACGGGCTGAGGGAAAAGGCTGATATTACTTATAACCCGGATTATCTTTAGTACTGATATTTAAGGAATAATTAATGCGTTTATCAAAGATGTTTTTGCCGACACTGAAGGAGTCGCCTTCTGATGCCGAGGTCATAAGTCACAAACTCATGCTCCGTGCCGGTATGGTCAGAAAAGTTGCCGCAGGCATATATAACCTGCTGCCAATGGGACTTAAGGCGGTGAGGAATGTTGAGCGTATAGTGCGCGCGGAGATGGATTCTTCCGGCGCACAGGAAGTGGCCATGCCTTTTGTTCTTCCCTCAGAGCTGTGGGTAGAGAGTGGCAGGTGGGATGAATATGGCAAGGAGCTGTGCAGGCTAAACGACCGTCACGGCCGAGAGTTTTGTCTTGGTCCTACCCATGAAGAGGTGATAACGGATATGGTCAGGCATGAGGTTCGTTCATACCGTGATCTTCCGCTTAATCTTTATCAGATACAATCCAAGTTCCGTGACGAGATACGTCCAAGGTTCGGTCTCATGAGGGGCAGGGAGTTCATAATGAAGGACGCTTACTCCTTTCACACAACAGAGGAGTGTGCCGAGAAAGAGTATAAACGTATCTTCGATACGTACTCTAGTATTTTCCAAAGATGTGGTCTTGAGTTCAGAGCAGTTGAGGCTGATACAGGTGCCATAGGCGGTTCGTTCTCTCATGAGTTCATGGTCATGGCCGATACGGGCGAGGACGAGATAGTCATCTGCAGTAAATGCGAGTACGCGGCCAATACCGAGAGGGCTGACATAAGAAGCGGCAAAGGCGGGGAGGTCGTACCCGTGGGAGAGTTTGCCGAGGTCTCAACCCCGGGCAAGAAGACCATAGAAGAGGTCGGCGCATTTTTAAAGATAAAAGCGAAGAGGCTTATAAAGACGATTATCTATAATACCGAGAACGGACCGATTGTTGCCGCCGTAAGGGGTGATAATGATGTTAATGAAGGCAAGTTGAAGCGGCTCTCAGGTGTGAGTGAGCTTGCCCTTGCAGATGATGAGACCGTCAAGGAAGTTACGGGCGCACCGGTTGGTTTTGCCGGTCCTTTGGGGCTTAAGGTTAAGTTATATTGTGATCAGAAGGTCCGTGCCATGACGGACGCTGTAACAGGGGCTAATAAGGCTGATACGCATATGACAGGTGTAAACCCTGTGCGTGACTTTAGTGGTGCGGAGTATGGAGACCTTAGGGTAGCCTCTTCCGGAGACTCATGTCCGAGGTGTGACGGAGGAAAGTTTAAGGTTAGCCGCGGCATTGAGGTCGGGCACATATTTATGCTTGGGACAAAGTACAGTGAAGCCCTTGGCGCAACATTCCTTGATGAGGACGGCAAGGAAAAACCCATGATAATGGGTTGCTATGGTATTGGTATCGGTAGGGTTGCTGCCGCCTCCATAGAGCAGAACAATGATGATAACGGAATAGTATGGCCCGTTCCTCTTGCTCCCTTTACTGTGCATATCGTACCCGTGAACGTAAAGGATGAAGAGACAATGAAAGCTTCTGAGGAGCTGTACTCGTTGCTTACGGGAAATGGTATCACTACGTTATTTGATGATCGTGACGAGAGAGCAGGGGTAAAGTTTAAGGACGCTGATCTTCTAGGCATGCCTGTTCGTATAACTATAAGTACAAAAACCTTGCAGAATGACTCATTCGAGATCAAAGAGCGCACAAGCAGCGAGGTGGAATTTGTTCCGGTCAAGGATATATTGAATAAAGTAACTGATCTTCTTGCTCGGTCTTAGAGGGCAGGGGTTACCTCTTTCAGCTTTTTCTTATATACTTATTTTACGTGGTTTAGGTTTATCACTCTCCCCTTTAAAAAAACAGGAGGCTTTATGCTGAACGGAAAGTTGAACATTATCTTTGGGTTTATTTACTTTGCGTGTACCGCGATCCTTGGCCCTGCGGTGCTTGTACCGGGCAAGGGCGCTAACTATAACCTTGCTGTAGAGGCAGGTAAGAGTATTCAGACGGCAAGCAATATTGACACAAGCACCATGACAGTTGAGAAGGTAAACGCCTTGTCCAACGCTCAGGTCGCAACGGCAAGAGCAATGCAGGCCGAGAAAAAGCTTGGCTTCATAGGAAGTACCGCTCATGCTCACGGCAACCTTGAGGCGATGCTCAATATAGTAGTCGGGCTTGTACTTATCGGACTGGCCATACCCATGACATTTAAAAAGCTGCTCTCAATACTTTTTATAGTAGGGGCTCTTTGTCACTCGGGGGTGTTATATCTTGCCTCTGTCTTTGGTATAGCTGCCCTTACTTCTTTTACGGCAGTTGGCGCTATTGCCATTGTCGCGGGGCTGCTTCTCATGGGTATCGCTGCCATCATAGGGCTTAAGGATGGACCGGAGACGGTAGAGTGATAGGGTTTTTATTTGAAAACATTGCTTGTATATGCTAAAAAAATAAAAGAATATCCGTAGGTTAGGTGCTTAGCTTATATGAGCAATAGATACGATTTTGAAAAGATAGAGCTTAAGTGGCAAAAGAGGTGGGAGGAGAGCTCCGCATTTTCTGCCAAGCGGGACGAGGGTAAAGAAAAGTACTATGTACTTGAGATGTTCCCTTATCCCTCCGGCAAAATCCATATGGGTCATGTTCGGAACTACTCGATAGGGGACGTTACCTCAAGGTTCCTTATGATGAAGGGTAAAAGTGTTCTGCACCCGATGGGTTGGGACTCTTTTGGTCTTCCTGCCGAAAACGCCGCCATCCAGCACGGCACACACCCTGCCAAATGGACATACTCCAATATAGATAACATGCGCACGCAGCTTAAGCGCATGGGCCTTGGCTACGACTGGGAGCGAGAGCTCGCCACGAGCACCCCTGAGTACTCCCGTTGGAATCAGTGGATATTTTTAAAACTCCTTGAAAAAGGCCTTGCTTATAAAAAGGCATCGGTTGTTAACTGGTGCCCGTCTTGCGTTACCGTGCTTGCCAACGAGCAGGTTGATGAAGGGCTTTGCTGGAGATGTGAGTCAAAGGTTATGGCAAAGGAGCTTGAGCAGTGGTTCTTTAAGACGACGCACTACGCCGAAGAACTGCTTGAGTTTACGGATAAACTGCCCGGCTGGCCGGAGCGTGTCCTGACCATGCAGCGTAACTGGATAGGCAAAAGCATCGGTGCAAACGTTACCTTCCCCCTTGAAGAGGGTAACGATGGAATAGAGATATTTACAACACGGCCGGACACACTTTACGGTGTTACCTTCATGAGCCTTGCCGCGGAGCATCCGCTGGTTAAAAAAATTACAACAAAAGACAGACAATCTGAGGTTGATGCGTTCTGTGAAAAAGTTATAGCTGAAGCACTTGGCGGCAGCACCGAAGGTGAGGTTGAAAAAGAAGGTGTCTTCACGGGAGCGTATTGCCTCAATCCTTTAACGAATGACAGGGTGCCTGTTTATGTGGCCAACTTCGTCCTGATGGGCTACGGCACCGGAGCTGTAATGGCTGTTCCGGCTCATGACCAGCGTGACTTCGAGTTCGCGAAAAAGTACGACATTCCTCTTAAGGTTGTTATTAACCCTCCTGATAAAGAGTTTGAAGCGGAGAAGATGGCTGCGGCCTACACCGAAAGCGGAGTGATGGTCAACTCCGGCTCCTTTGATGGGTTGGATAATGCCGAAGGCAAGGCCAGTGTAACCGAGCTGCT
>DAOVXI010000160.1 GCA_030636245.1 Deltaproteobacteria bacterium | reverse complement strand
TTCGTGAGAGTGTCGGGTATGCTCCCAGCGACGCAAGGTATAAGGTCTATATAATAGACGAAGTCCATATGCTCTCCAGCGCCGCCTTTAATGCTCTCTTAAAGACCCTGGAAGAACCCCCACCACATGTCGTATTTATTTTCGCAACCACTGAAAGTCATAAGATCCCTCTTACCATTCACTCAAGGTGTCAGAGATTTGATTTTAAACGTATCCCCACCGAGGAGCTTATAGCTCATCTGACGAATATCGCGAAAAAAGAGGATATAAAGATCGATGAAGAGGCGATGTACCTTATCGCGCGTGAGTCGGAGGGTAGCCTGCGGGATGCTCAAAGTCTTCTTGAGCAGATATCTTCCTTTACGGCTGAGGGTGTCGGGGTAGAGGATGTACGTCAAGTTCTGGGCCTTATGGATAGAAGTGTTCTAGGTGAATTAACCGGCGCTATTCTTGGCAAAAACAAGGGAGAGTGCCTCAAAATTGTTGAAAACATACATAAGTTCGGGTATGATTTAAAAAAGGTAACCGAGCAGCTTTTGAAAACAGTAAGGGATTTAGCTGTAATTAAGGCAAGTGAGGCAGATAGCGGTGGTTTTGGTTTTGAGCTTTCCGATGGGGAGCTTGCTTTACTTAGGCAATACTCAAGCGAGGTTTCGCTTGAGACCCTCCAGATTCTTTTCTCCATATTTTCAAGGGCTTACGAAGAGGTTTCAAGGTCTTCGACCCCGCGTTATGCTTTAGAGATGGCTCTACTTCGGGCCACTCAGGTGGAGAATATCAGGCCGATCGAGAGTATCCTTGATGAGATAAAGTTGTTGAAGTCGGGCACGGAGAGAAGCTCCGCGGGGCCCGGCGAGAGAGCTAAAGAGCTAAAAAAAAAAGATAATATAGGCGCCGACGGCGTAGCCCCAAAGGCCAGCTCACCTGTTACGGATACCGCCTCTAAAAGCGAGATAGTCGAGACCGAAGCAGAGAATGTAGAGGAAAAAGAGGAAAAGGCGGAAAAAAGAGAGTTTTCTGTTGAGGGTTTGCTTGAGTTCATAGGGGGTATGAATAAACTTATCCTTGGCCCCCTGAAGGAAGCAAAGATAACAAAGAATAATAATAGTATTGTCGTTGAGACCGATAACACCGGTTTCTTTGTTACAAAGGCGAACACGATAAATGAGCTCTTCACAGAGTACTGCGGAGAGAACGTTAAGATGTATGTTAAAAAGCCGGATGTAAAGGCTACTAAAAAAGAGGGCTCAAAGCCGACAAAGGATAAGCTTGTGGTTGATGCTTTACGGATCCTTGGCGGCAAGGTCATAGAAGAACGTAGGAGGGAAGATGTCTAAGAACTTGAACAATATGCTGAAACAGGCTCAGAAGATGCAGAAGAAGATGGCTGATGTACAGGCCGGTCTTGCCGAGAAAACATGCGAGGCCTCTTCAGGCGGCGGCATGGTAACCGCCACGGTAAACGGCGAACTTAAGCTCGTTTCCATAAAGATAGACCCGACGGTCGTTGACCCGGCTGATGTTGAGATGCTTGAGGATCTCGTTACAGCGGCCGTGAGCGAGGCAACCACCAGAGCCAACGAGATGGTATCGGAAGAGATGAGCAAGGTCACGGGAGGGCTCAATATCCCGGGACTCGGACTCTAGCTCTACTTATAAAGTATGCGTTACGCAGGACCAATTGAAAGACTTATCCAGGCTCTGAGCATGTTGCCGGGGGTAGGTGAGAAGACAGCATCACGGCTGGCACTTTATGTGCTAAACTCTGATGACGATGCCTATGTTGACGAGCTTTGTGCTTGCCTTAGGGATGTAAAGGACAATGTCAGGCTTTGCAGTATATGCATGACCTTCTCAGAGGTAGACCCCTGCGCCATATGTTCAAGCAGCGAGAGGGATCTTTCCAAGGTATGTGTTGTAGGTGATTATAAGGATATGGTCGCCATAGAGTCGTCCAATGCCCTGAGCAGCGCCGAGCTTGGCTATAAGGGAACCTACCATATCCTGCACGGTCTGCTTGCCCCGCTTAAAGGTGTCGGCCCGGAGGACATAAGGGTCGGGGAGCTTACAAGAAGGGTCGCGGGCGGCAAGGTCGAGGAGGTCATTATCGCCACAGGTTTTGACTCCGAGGGTGAGGCAACGGCCGCTTTCGTGGCCGATATACTGAGGCCATATGAGATAAAACTGACGCGTATCGCAACAGGGGTGCCCTCAGGCGGAAGCATTGAGTATATGGACGCAAAGACGATCGCCAGGGCTCTTGTCGGCAGGTTCGGATTATAAAATTTCTTAATTTTAACGTGACTTGATGCTTCAAATTTGATAGCATTTCTTGGTTGCTCAAATTAAAGATATTGCAAAAGAACGGAGATATTTTTTATGGAAGGTTACATAGAGATAAGATGGCACGGCAGGGCCCAGCAAGGGGTTGTTACCGCCGCGAAACTGCTTGGCGAGACCGGTCTTTTTGAAGGCAAGTACGTTCAGGCTTTCCCGGAGTTCGGCCCGGAGAGAATGGGGGCTCCAGTAAAGGCATACAACAGGCTCTCTGATGAGCAGATCAAGATGCATTGTCAGGTCACAGCACCCAGTGTTGTGCTTATAGTTGACCCTACTCTGATCGGCATGGACCTTGCCGGAGGAATGGAGACAAGCGGCGGTGTTACCGAAGGCGCTCTCGAAGACGGGATCTTTATCGTGAACACACCTCATGCCCCCTCTGAGATGCGTAAAAAGTTGGAGCTGCTTCCTACACAGAAGGTATTCACGGTAGACGCGGCACATATCTCAATAGATACTATAGGCAGGCTACTGCCCAACACCCCGATGCTTGGCGCGCTTACCAAGGTAACGGGCATAATAGAGTTTGATTCCCTTATCAGCAACTTTAAGGATAACTACTCCAAGAAGTTCTCTGAGAAAATACTTAACGGAAATGTAGATGCCATGAAGCGTGGCTTTGAAGAGGTAAAAGGAGAATAATTATGGCAGACAATAGCGCCAAAGACGATAAGAGTAAGGACCTTCCGCTCGGAGGTGTTGTCTCGAATGGTGGCAACGCCGATGACTACGAGACCGGAGGATGGAGAAAGGATATGCCCATCCTTGATAAGGACAAATGTACCAATTGCCTTATCTGCTGGGTGATGTGTCCGGATTCATGCATAATAGTCGAGGATGGTAAAATGATTGGTTTTGAGATGAGGCACTGCAAAGGCTGCGGCATATGCGCGGTTGAGTGCCCGGATAAGATCAAGGCCATAACAATGGAAGAGGAGAAAAAGTAAATGAGTACGGCGGAAAAACTTAAAAAACAGGTCGGCCTTACCGGAAATAGCGCCGTTGCGTTAGCGATGAAGCAGATAGATCCGGATGTTTGCGCGGCATATCCAATAACCCCGTCAACAGCTATAATCGAGACTTTTTCCGGCTACCATGCCGATGGAGAGGTAAATACCGAGTATGTAACGGTCGAGAGTGAGCACTCGGCCATGAGCGCATCCGTTGGAGCCGCATCTTCAGGCGCGAGGGTCATGACAGCGACAAGCTCGCAGGGACTGGCTCTTATGTGGGAGATGTGCTACATAGCTTCCGGCATGAGACTTCCGATAGTTATGGCGGTTGTTAACCGTGCTCTTTCCGCACCGATCAATATTCACTGTGACCACTCGGATTCGATGGGAGCACGTGACTCGGGTTGGATACAGATATACAGCGAAACGGTTCAGGAAGCTTATGACAATACCATCCAGGCAATAAGGATAGCGGAAGACAAGAGGGTCATGACACCTGTCATGGTATGCCTTGACGGCTTTATCACAAGCCACGCAATCGAGAACCTCTTTGTTTTAGAGGACAGTGAGGTTAAGGGCTTTATCGGTGAGTATGAAGCACCTCATTCGCTTCTTGACACCGATAACCCCATAACACTTGGCGCTATGACAATGCCTGACTCATATATGGGCTTTAAAAAGGCTCAGAGTGAGGCCATGACAGCTTCAAAGGATGTGATAGTTGAGGTTGGCAAGGAATACGGCACGACG
>DAOVXI010000075.1 GCA_030636245.1 Deltaproteobacteria bacterium | reverse complement strand
GCAAGACTATCCCAAAGGGTAAGCGAAGCTTGGCTATGAGGGTCATAATAAGGGACAGACAAAAGACCTTATTAACTGAAGAGATAGAAGCTTTAATGACCAAAGTAGCCGAACTTCTTAAGGATAAATTTGGAGCGGATATAAGAGCTTAGCCTAACTAGCTGTTTTTTCTCAAATCAGGAGGGTCAAAATGACGAAGGCAGACCTTGTTGAAGCCACTTACGAAAAGGTGGGTTCATCAAAAAAGGACGTAGCCGAGGTGATCGACACGGTGTTCGAATCGATCAAGGAAGCTCTTGAGGAAGGCGACAGAGTCAAGATCTCAGGCTTCGGCAACTTCTCTATCAGACACAAACGCCAGAGAAGAGGCAGGAACCCGCAAACCGGTGAGGAGATTATGATCGGTGAGCGTAAGGTAATGACATTCAAGGCAAGTCAGATCCTTAAAGATATCGTCAACAAAGATGGTGAGCAGACCGAGTAAAGATGACCGGAGCGGCCCGCATACCTGACAAACTCTACTTTAAGATAGGTGAGGTATCGAAGATAACAAAGGTCAAACCCTATATCTTAAGGTACTGGGAGAATGAGTTCAGCATTATAAGCCCTAAGAAGAACCAGGGCAAGCAACGCGTATACAGCAAACGCGACGTAGAGATCATACTCTACATAAAAAAACTCATACAAAAAGAAAAACTTACACTGGAAGGTGCTAAGAAAAAAGTTAAGGAATTCAAGAAGGAATCATCTGAGAGCAAGAATCAACTTGCATTTCCTTTTGATGAGAAGAAATTCAAAAGCACCCTGACTAATATTCGTAAAGAGGTCTTGTCCATAAAAAAGCTCCTCGATTGATCAGGGCAGATATAAGAGCTAATATCATCCAACCGACACCATTTTAATCCATACATAAAAAACACATCACGGGGCGTAGCGCAGTCTGGTAGCGTACTTGCATGGGGTGCAAGTGGTCGGAGGTTCGAATCCTCTCGCCCCGACCAACTTCAAAAACAACTTTTCACATTTGTCAAGACCCAATCTTGATTTTTTTATTAAATAATGCGATAATAATTTAAATTTACCCGGTTCAGATATATAAACACCGGAGTAGATGAAGAGATTACGTATTAATTGAACTGAATAAAAAAAGCCAGGAGGCTATAAATGACAAAAACCATCACACGTATCACTACCTCAGCAATAATTCTTTTGCTTTGCTTTGCCACCAGCTCTATTGCTGCGACCTCAACATACGCAGGCAGGATCAGCAGCGTCGAAGGCTCCGTTATGGTCAAAAAGGTCGGCTCTCCGGAGCTTAGCGAAGCAGTGCAGGGCACACGCATTGAGATAGGAGATAACGTCATAACAGGTGAGGGCGCCAAGGCCAGGGTAACGCTTCCTGACAAGTCTGCACTCCTGCTCGGTGAGAAAACAAGGGTTAAGCTCAGTAAGTTCTCGCTGGACACCAAGTATGAGGACAGGGAGGTACATGTCCTTGTATACTCCGGCTCCGCCAGGGTGCTTGTTATGAAGATAATGAAGACCGATAAGTTTGAAGGCTGGAGGCCCTGGTACAACCATTCCTTCAGGGTCGTTACACCCACCGCCGATATCTCAACCTTAAGCTCGGACTTTTTTGTTGATCTGAGTGAAGGTGGAGGACCTACAAAAATAACCGTTGCATACGGTACTATAAACGTCAGGAACAGAAATGGTAAGATCCGGGGTTCTCGCATAGTTACGGCTAACCAGACAACTTTGGTTGAATCTATGAGGCCTCCGACACTGCCGCAGATAGTCGACGCGCACTATCTTGAGACTATATATCTCGCTACATTCATCGAAGGTCCCGCATTCAGCATGGTCGGCGCTGGCTCTACCGATGCCACGCCTGTCGGGGAGTACATAAGCGCGGCAGAAATAGCCGAAAGGAATGCAGCTTTAACCGATACGGCGGCGGATGAACACGCAGCAGATCCATTCTCTGATATCGAGTATGTAGAGGAAGTGGTCGAGGAGGAAGAGGTTGTTGTCATCGAGGAAGAGATACCGGACATAGAGGAACTTGACGTAGTGATACAGGAAGAGGTTATCGAGGAAGAGTACACTCAGGAGGAGGTCGAGGAGGTCACGAGCACTCCGGTCACCTTTGAAGAGGATGAGTTTCCGTTCTTTATCGACTCATCACCCGAGACGGGTCTTAAGGCAAACACAAGAGGGGTTACTACAACCATAAGGACAGGCAGTTTAGGGGGCGGCATGACAACATGCACCACCCCGCCGTGCTTATAGAGTACAACAAATCTTTCACCACTAGGAGAAGGCAAGTGAAAAAACGCTACCTTGGAGTTATACTTACGATATTATTTTTATTGCCCGCTATCAGCGCCAGCGCTGATGACCGGGTCTTTAAGCCATATGTCTCTGCGAGCTTGACCCAGTCAGACAACGCTTTCATGACATCGACATTGGAGGAGAGCGACAACATAGTGAAGCTAACAGCGGGACTTCTCGTCGACTACAAGAGCGAAGCCGGACACTCCATTACGCTCGATTATAAGTATATAGATGAGCACTATGAAACTTATGATCTGGAGGACACCGTGAGCAATATCGGCACGGTCATATTGAACTTAAAGCTCAGCCCGAAATTAAGAGTGATACTTAACGGAAACTACACCCAGTCGCATGAGCCGAGAAGCCTCTCAGCGACCGGAGAGATAGAAAAGTATGAGGTCAGGAACCCCAGCGGCTCCGTGATAATAGGGCTGACGGATATGGCGTCCATCCAGCTGGATTATAACGTGGCACAGTGGAAGTTCGATAATGACCTGATGGAGTATCGTAACAGGCAAACCGGCTACGGCGAGGCCTACCTCCTTATGCGGATGCTTCCTAAAGTCGCTTTCTTTATCTCATACAACCGCACGGATAATATATATGATGTAGTGGACCCTGCTACCTCACAGTTATATACCAACATGACCACCACGGCAGCAGCAGGCTTTAAGTGGGGAACAAAGGACGCTTCTAACGGAACGATAAAGGCCGGGGTGACGAACAAGTACTACGAGTACGACAACCTTGAAGGCGTTGAATCCTTAACAGGAAGCATAGACCTTAAGCAGTATCTGGGCGAAAATTTTTATGTAACCCTTCTTGCCAATAAGGAAATATATGAGAGCTCTGACTTTGAGATACGCTACACCATCGCAACAGGCGCATTTGCTGAAGCGGCCTTAGTCTTATATGAGGGACTCACTGTTTTTGGCAACTACAGTAACTACACCGACGAGTTCTCTGACATTCAGCTCGGCTACACAGTGGAGCGTGAGGACCTACGCACAACAATGGGCGGGGGCATTAGCTACACCTATAGAGATATCGTAACCGCCACCGTTGCTTATGAGCAGCGTGAACGTGACTCGAATATCGATACGAATGATTACCTGGAAGCAAGAACCAGCGGGACACTCACAATAGCGTTCTAAGCTTCCATTGCTATATTATTAAAGAAACCGTTCGTCCCAGGCTTATCAAAGGATGAGCGGTTTTTTTGTTACACGTGAACACACCGAAACATAATGAAGTAAGCATGGGGGAGGGCTTAAGGAACGCTACTCCCTTTATTTTTTTATGGAAAGATCGGTTATAAAAGATGCTTTACAAGCTCCTTGCAGACATAACGGTGCTGCTGCACCTTCTCTGGATCATCTTCCTGATCTTCGGCGCCTTCCTGGGGGTAAGGAACAGGGTCGTTAGGATCCTTCACATAGCCGGGCTCGCCTTCGCAGTTGTCCTAAATGTATTCGGCTGGTATTGCCCCCTGACCCACATAGAGCTCTGGGCGAAGCTAAGGCACGACCCATCGCTTGCCTACACAGGCTCTTTTATTATCCACTACGCGGAAGAGCTTATCTACGTGAACCTTCCCCACTCATCGCTCCTTGTTCTGGCCATTCTTCTCTGCGGGATCAATGCCTGGTACTACCTAAGTAAAAGCGCCGTGTGGAAGAGAAGACGGTCATGATAACCTTCAACCCCTTTGTTTACTTCCATTGCTTGAAGTCTCGTATGGTGGGACGCGCCCACCGTTAGAAAAGTACCCTTGGTTGTATCGAAGCCATAAAAACCCTTGATTTATAAGGTCTTTTGCAAGTTTTCACTTGACACGTGTGAGTTACTCCTGTAATATGTATAACTTACAACTGAATATAAACTTCTTATCATGAGTAGCAGAGGGACTGGCCCGATGAAGCTACAGCAACCGGCCCGTAAAAAGGCGTCAGGTGCTAATTCCAGCAAGGTAGATGGGGCGAATAGAAAGAAAATTGCCGCCCGCTCGAAAACCTTGAAAGATAAGAGAGGAAATAGCGTATAAATGCACCTCTTCTTATCACTTTAAGAAGGGGTTTTTTAGTGGCTCCGGGCAGATAGTTATTTAATATACATTGCAAAATAAAAACTTAAACATTCAAAAATTGGAGGACATATGAGTTTCATGAAATCACTTAAGTGCAGGGAGTGCGGAAGGGAATATCCCAAGGAAGCACTTCACGTATGCGAGTTCTGCTTTGGCCCGCTCGAGGTCGATTACGACTATGAGGGGATAGGCAAGGTCTTAACACGAGAGGTAATAGAAAGCCGCGAGCCGAACATGTGGCGCTATAAAGAGCTACTACCTTTGGACGGTGAGCCAACGGTCGGAATGCAGGTCGGCTTTACCCCACTCGTTAAGGCGGATAACCTTGCGAAAGTGCTCGGCGTAAGAGAGCTCTACGTAAAGAACGACGCGGTGAACTTCCCGACACTTTCATTCAAGGACCGTGTCGTCTCTGTCGCGATGAGCAGGGCAAGAGAGATGGGCTTTAAGATAGTCTCATGCGCTTCAACGGGTAATTTAGCCAACAGTGTCGCGGCCAACGCCAGCGCCTGCGGCATGGAGAGCTACGTTTTCATACCATGTGACCTTGAGAAGACAAAGATCCTCGGCACACAGGTCTACGGCTCTCACGTCGTGGGAATAAAGGGCACATACGATGAGGTCAACCGCTTATGCAGCGAGATAGCCGGCAAGTACGGCTGGGCATTCGTGAACATAAACATCCGTCCTTACTACGCCGAGGGAAGCAAATCCTTCGGCCACGAGATAGCGGAACAGCTCGGGTGGAAGTTGCCGCAGAACATCGTCGTACCAATGGCAGGAGGCTCTCTCATAACAAAGATAGCCAAGTCCTTTAAAGAGTTCAAGATGCTCGGTTTAGTCGAGGATACGCCAACAAAGGTCTTCGGCGCCCAGGCATCAGGTTGCTCGCCGATAGTTAACGCTGTCAAGGGCGGACATGAGTTGATAAAACCTGTTCATCCCGACACTATCGCGAAAAGCCTTGCGATCGGTAACCCTGCGGACGGATACTACTCGGCCAAGACAATGATCAATAGCGGCGGCTGGGGCGAGGATGCAAGCGATGATGAGATAATAAGCGCAATGAGGCTGCTTGCCGAGACCGAAGGCATATTCGCGGAGACCGCCGGAGGCGTAACGCTCGGCTCTGCCATTAAGCTCCTTGAGAGCGGCAGGATAAACAAAGATGAATCCATTGTGCTCTGCATCACAGGGAATGGTCTGAAGACACAGGAAGCTCTATACGGCAAGATTGACGGCCCGCCGGTTATCGAAGCGAGCCTGAAGGACTTCGATTCACTCGTTCAAAGCTCGGGTGATACATACGCAACAGCCAAGAGCTAGAGCAGACATTATTAAAACAAGCCCATGGCTTGTGAGGGTGTTTTCTGGTAAAATATAAGATACTTTCGATGCAGGTTTTAGATTAACAATAAAGGAGAAACATATATAAATGGACCATTTTGTTGAGGATAAAGGAAAGTCAGTCATAGTCGAGCTTGAGGGAGAGTCGGAGAAGATAAACTTTGACGACCTTAAGAGCGGCGGCTTCATAAAACAGAAACAGAAAGATCTCTTTACCGTAAGGCTTCGCTGTCCGGGCGGCTCAATGCCGACGGACAAGCTTGTAGAGATATCCAAGATAGCCAAGAAGTACAGCAAGACAGGCGAGGTGCACTTTAGTTTTCGTCAGTCCCTTGAGATACTTCACGTCGATTACAACGACTTTGGAAAGATAGTCGAGGAGATTAAGGGTGTTGGATGGCAGGTCGCGAGCTGCGGGCCCAGAGTACGTGTCCCGACAGCATGCGGAGGTTGTTCCTATAACCCCAATGGTCTTACCGATACTCAGGGCATGGCCAACATGGTTGATGAAAAGTACTTCGGCAACCCGACTCACCATAAGTTCAAGATGAGTTTCTCCGGCTGTCCGATAGACTGTGCCAGGACCAATGAGATGGACCTTGGCTTCCAGGGTGTCATCTCACCCGAGTGGAAAGAACCGCTCTGCACCGGCTGCACCATATGCGCCGAGGTATGTAAGGAAGACGCTATTGTCGCCGATCCCGATACGGGTAAGCCCATTTTTGATGAGAAGAAGTGCATCTACTGCGCCGACTGCATAAGGGCGTGCCCGACAGAAGCTTGGGTTGAGAAGCGTAAGGGTCATCTCGTACGCATAGGCGGCAAGCACGGCCGCCACCCTGTGAACGGAAGCATGGTCGCTATCTTCATCCCGGATGAGAAGGTACCGGAGGTAATAGAGAGGACCATTGAGTGGTACAGGGAGAAGGGTAAGCGCGGCGAGCGAATTGCCACAACACTTTCTCGCGTCGGGCTTGACGACTACAAAAAATTCATGGGCAGTACCTTTGAAGGCTATGAGGTGCCGGACCATCTGGAGGGTATAATATGGCAGACGAAGTAAAACCCGAGGTAAAGCCAGAGGTAAAAGCAAACGACAGCATTGATCTACGGGGCGTAATGTGCCCGACGAACTTTGTAAAGACCAAGCTTAAGCTTGAAAGTATGGAAAAAGGGCAGGTACTTGAGGTATTATTAGATACCGGCGAGCCCATCCAGAACGTTCCTAAAAGCGTTAAGGAAGAAGGACACAAGATCGTCGAGGTCAACCGAGAGGGAGACCACTTCAAGATAAAGATAGAAGTATCCGAGTAAAAAAGCAAGATGGCCACAAACCCTCAAAGCCAGGAAAAAGGTTGGGGTTTGTATATAAAAAATAAAACAAAACCAGTCAGGGAGGATATTAACATGGCAGTTAAGGTACGCATACCAACACCACTAAGAAAGATCACAGGCGGAGCCGATGAGGTTACGGCGAACGGCGCTGATGTCGCAGCGGTCATAGAGGACCTTGAGGCAAATCATCCGGGACTTAAAGAGAGGATATGCGAGGACAACGGAAGCCTCCGTAAATTCGTGAATCTCTACTTGAATGACGAGGACATCCGTTTCAAGGAAGACCTTAAGACAACCCTGAGTGACGGTGACGAGCTTTCGATTATTCCGGCTATCGCGGGAGGAAAGTAAGTGAAACGCAGGGTTTACCTTAATTACCCGAAGGACCGTATCCAGGAGTCCCTTATTTATGACGTGGGATTCCTCTATAAGGTCAAGACCAATATCCGTCAGGCCACGATCTCCGATGAGGTAGGGGTCGTTGCCTTGGAGCTTGAGGGTGATGAGGATCAGATAGAGCAGGCCATCCAGTACTTCCTTGAAAAAGGGGTAACGGTCGAGCCGATCGAATTGGATATCATAGAATAATATCCAATGTTTACGTTGCCTTAAAACCTTTCCCACAGGAGACGCAGGCCTGTGGATAAGTTTTCTCAAAGTTCTTGACAAAATTACTTATGTATTATAAACTTGAGTACATTAGTAAGGTATTATAGTCTTTTATTTCATTAGGTTACACTGGGAGTAGGTTTATGGGAAACAAACCGGCTATAGCTGGAGAAGAGCTTTTAAGCACAACTCCAAAGGCCAAAAAGCACTCAAAAGCAAAGATGGTTAAGTGTTCATGTGAGCTT
>DAOVXI010000190.1 GCA_030636245.1 Deltaproteobacteria bacterium | reverse complement strand
TTTCTGTCCTGTCTAGCGTAACCATAGTATGGGATAACAGCCGTTATGCTTTGAGCCGAAGCTCTCTTCAAAGCGTCAAGCATTATAAGGAGTTCCATAAGGTGGTCGTTGCCGGGAGTACATATTGATTGAACAACATATATCTCCATCCCGCGTACACTTTCCTGAATGTCCACGCTTATCTCGCCGTCGCTAAAGGTTTTTAACTCTGCCTTACCGAGCGGAAGCCCCAGCTTTTCGGCTATGTCATTGGCAACCTTTGGGTTGGAGTTGCCTGAGAAGACCCTTATCCTATCCATTTTTAAAAAAACTCGCTTTCATTAATAAACAACATTGAATTTAATTATAAAATTGGTTGGGGCGGGAGGGTTCGAACCTCCGAATGCGGGGATCAAAACCCCGTGCCTTGCCACTTGGCTACGCCCCATCTCTATACATTAATAGAAAAATAAACTCGGGGCTGATCATAGCCATTCAAGGCCTCGACTAAAGGCCCTCCGCCATAATGACCCTTGTCTTCTCATCCACCTTTTCAGTGAGGTCTTTAAAGGCTTTAACTAAGGTATCATCGTCACCAAAGATACCAAAAACCGTTGGTCCGCTCCCGCTCATGAGAGCCCCCAGTGCTCCTTCTCTTAAAAGGTCTTGCTTAAGCCTTTCTATAACAGGCTTATCCTCCAAGACCGCTACTTCCAGGTCATTACTCAATAAATCCACAACACTACGAGGGCCTTTTATGCCCTCCACTAAATCATTAAGGATATTATCTTCATCTTTTTTTGTCAAGTGTAATCTATTGTAGGCCCAGGCTGCCGAAACCTCGAAACCTGGATTCACCAGTAAATACTTATACTTAGGCAATTCTATCGGTTTAAGCCTTTCCCCCCGGCCCATGGCAATTGCCGCGTTTTCGAGCAGAAAAAAAGGCACATCACTGCCAATCCCAAGGGCAAGATCAAAAAGCTCCTCTTCGCTTAAAAGCTCGTCGGTTGCTTCATTTAAAGCCATAAGCGCGCCGGCTGCGTCACTTGAACCGCCCCCTAGCCCGGCTCCAACTGGAATTCTCTTTATAAGCTTAAGGGCGACCGCGCATTTGAGTCCGGCGTGGTCAAGAAATGATCGGGCCGCTGTATAGATGAGGTTACGCTCATCTGTGGGAACACCGGGGTCATTACAGGTGATCGTAATACCGCTACCCTCGGTTATCGTCACTGTGAGTTCGTCACAAAGGCTTATCGGTTGAAAGAGTGAAACGATATCATGAAAACCGTCCGACCTTTTGCCGACGATACTCAATGTAAGGTTCACCTTCGCCGGACAGCTTCTATGTATTATTGCTGGCGAGGTCATCTTAAATGATTTCTATATAAGGTTAAAAAACAAGAATGAAAAGGGTAAGGAGCACCAGTATGCCGAGCACCGCTCCTATGGCATAGTCATGGAGCTGACCTGTCTGAAATTTACGCAGTGCTTCGCCAAGCCCTTTGAAGAAACGTGCCACACCGTTTACCGCTCCGTCAACAATAGCAAGGTCAAAACTAAGTGAACGATTCGCAAAATACTTCATCGGCCTCATGATCAAGTGATGATAAGAAACATTGACAGCGTCGTCAGCCTTGGCTATAAAGCGCTTATCGACATATAGGAAGGCACGCGCGCATATCCTGTACACCCAGTCTGTGTCCAAGCTTATGCTCGGCGTTGCCTTTAAGGCACGGTGGAATATCATAAAGCCGAGAGCGGCGAAGAGAAGAAGCTCAAGGCTCCAAACAATATGGTCTATTGAGTAAGGCTCATAGTGAAGCACATACGGCAGCTCGTGGTAGAGGATCCCCGGGGCCACACCAACGGCAACACTTAGGAACGCCGCTATGCCCATCGCAACAAGCATGTTCTTTGGCGGATCCTTCGGGGCAACACCCGTATCGTTCACCTCCGGGCCGACCCTGTCCTTACCGAAGAAGACAAGGTAAGGCACCTTTAATCCGGTATAGAGGAAGGTTCCGGCAGCGGCCAGTGAAAGAAGTATCCACGCGGTGCCCATATGCTCCTGACCCGCGGCGCTAAGTATCATTGATTTACTCACAAAACCGCTAAAGAGCGGGAAGGCACTTATGGCAAGCGCTCCAACTATATAGAATGCGAATGTAAGAGGCATGTACTTACGGAGCCCCCCGAGCTCGGTCATCTTGCTCCTGCCTGTCATATAAAGCACAGCACCTGTTGCCATAAAGAGAAGGCCTTTATAAAGTATATGAGCGAAGGCATGAGCGGCAACACCGTTTATGGCAAGGTGCGTACCGATGCCGATGCCAACGACCATGTACCCAAGCTGGCTGACGATGGAGTAGGCCTGTACACGCCTTATGTCATTCTCCATGAGAGCATAGATAACACCGTAAAGCGCCATCGCAACTCCGAAGTATATTAATATATCAGTCCCGGCAAAACCTCTCGCGAGAACATATATGGCACTCTTTGTTGTAAAGGCCGAGAGGAAGACCGCTCCGGCAACCGTTGCTCTCGGATAGGCATCAGGCAGCCAGGCGTTAAACGGTATAATAGCGGCGTTGACCATAAAGCCTATGAGGATAAACCATGTGGAAAGACTTCCAAGCTCCATGGCGCCGAAGGCAAAACTCCCGGTCTCGCCGAAAAGCATAACAAAGCCTCCGAACAGAACGATACCTCCGAAGACATGCACCAGTATATAGCGATAAGCCGCAGCGTAGCTTTCCTTTGTTTTGTTATAAAGGATAAGGAAGACCGAGGAGAAAGCCATTATCTCCCAGAATATAAAGAGTGTTATGAAGTCCCCTGCAAAGGTTACCCCTAGCGCACCGCCGGCGTAAACCAAAGACGCCATATGGTGCCCGTTCTCCTTGACGTTAAGCGCATAGAGCATTGAGATGAATGCCGCGATAGAGAAAATAAAACCAAACAGCAGGCTCAGCTTGTCGGCACGCCCAAAGGTTACCTCAAAGCCAAGAAGCTCGGTTACACCAAAAGTCCCG
>DAOVXI010000189.1 GCA_030636245.1 Deltaproteobacteria bacterium | reverse complement strand
GTGTTGAGTATGCAGTACGAAGTTATGACTCTGTGTGTCTTACCGGAAAGTTTGTTCAGCATTGTTTTCGCTTCCGTCTCGTCTGAAGGCTTTCCCAGCACCTCGTTATTAATCACAACTATAGTGTCCGCACCTATTATTATAGCATTCTCATACCCTAAGCTTACCTTCTTCGCCTTCGCTGTTGCAAGCCTTACGGTATGAGAAGCAGGTTCTTCATTTGCCAACATAGATTCATCTATGTTGGCAGGCTTGATAGTAAAGGAATCCAGGATGCCATTAAGAAGCTCTTTACGCCTTGGAGATTCGGAGGCGAGTATCACGTGAGTATTATTAAACATCAGTATTCCACTGTAACGCTGACAGCACCTCTGACCTCACCCAAGCTATAGCCGGTGGCTTTGTCATTCGGGTAGTTTGCTTTAAGAAACTCGCTTATGCCCGAAGCAAGGTCCTTGGCCATGCCATGACAATTCAGGCAAACCTTCTTTATCTTTAGTGGTCTAAGATAGCGAAGCGTTCTCTTCCCGTCATAATTATTTGACACGTAATACTCCGAACCTTTTCCGAGTTCACCACGTCGGTTCTTTTCTTCAAATTCCCTTAGAACTTTCTCTTCGAATTCATCAGGGGTATTGGAGGGGTTGCGTGGTTTGAGGCTAACCCTTTTAATGTTATATCCAGGTCTTCCATTAATGTCATCAATAACTGAGTAAGCAACTTTCCTGCAGCCATCAACAGCGCTCATGAAATCTTTATCTTCACCTATCAGAGCTTTTAATGCTGCACCGGTCCTCTTAAGCAGCTCGTTTGCCGCATTCCTTGCGTTGTCCTTCGTCTCCATCAATTGTTCGTTGTCAATGGAAGTCTCATTTGAAGAGCTTTCGTTAATATAAAAGGTTGTTGTTAATGTAGCAACAAAGACTGATATGATAAGTAATTTGAGTGTTTTCTGATTCATTGAGAGCCTCCTTTTAGTTGTTTGCAGTCAATGTATATAATCCAATAGAAGTTGCGTTGTGTCAATCCAATTGAGCATTTTTTGAACCTTGATTTGTATTGATTAATATGTCAAAATCTAAGGTGCTAAAAAATTAGCTACTTTGCGAATGTTAAACAATAAATCATCATATTTCATTAGGTTACTTTTCGTATTCGCCCTGCAACTCATTTTTGTCGTGCCGGTTTCCGGTAAGGATGCAACAGTTGCCCCTGCCTCTATTTCAGATAAAAAATCTTCTACACAAGAGCTGAGCCCTGAACCCAAGAGCGCAAAGGAGTTTGTCGAGAGAGGGTATCTGAAGTACACCAATGGCGACAATGAGGGAGCGCTCAAGGATTATCGGCGCGCGATCTCGATGGATAAGTCTTACGTTAATGTATATATCCTAAGGGGCAAGCTATACCGTGAGTTAGAGATGTACGGTAAGGCAATAATAGATTTCGGTCAGTATATCGTCAGGGTGCCAAACGACCCTAATGGATATTTTTTACGGGCAGATGTTCTCTTGAAAGCAGGTCGCTATGAAGAGGCACTTGAGATCCTCTTTAAGGTTTCCGGGATCGCTCCTCGTAACCATAGGGTGTATTACTATAGGGGGATCGCCCATGACATGATGGGAAATACCGCAAAAGCAATAGAGGACTATACAAGGACGCTTATATTGATGCCCGACCTTGATACTATATTATTCAAGAGAGCAGAGGCATATCTGAAGACCGGATTTACCAGACGAGCAATCGATGATTACTCAAGGCTTGTAACTCTGGCACCGAGGTCCAAAGCAGCATATATGGGAAGAGCGAATGCTTACGCGAGCCTGGACAGGTACAGGATGGCCATATATGATTATAACAATGTTCTAAAGATAGATTCTGATTTTATAGATGCCTACCTTCAGAGAGGTATCGCGCATATGGAGCTTCAGATGTATGCGGACTCACTAATCGATTTCGATGAAGTTCTGATAAGAGATGAGAGCAATTATGAGGCCGCAAGGCTGAAGAAAAAAACTCAGCAATACCTGGGTCAGTAATTTTGATACTTCACTTGCCATGATGTATGGCTTATGTCATGTGAGCGTTATGGAGATGAACCGTATTACTATCCTATCCTTCCGTGTTTGTAATCTTCAAAGGCCTCCTGAAGTTCCTCTTTTGAGTTCATGACAAATGGACCGCCTCTGACGATGGGTTCATTGTTGGGGATAGAAGAGAGGAACAAAAACCCCGAAGCACTTTCTACTCCCCTAACAGTTACATTGGCTCCTTTTGAAAGTACGCAAAGATCTCCTTTCTTTACGCTATCATTGTTGCCGGCGGGGCATACGCTAACTACCCCGGAGTGGACGTAGATGAAGCTTGTCATATCCTCGTTAGTCGTGAAGTTGAAGACGCCGTCTTCTTCTAGTCTTACATCAAAGTAATCTGCTGCAACGATATTTTTTGCCGGGCCTTTTTTTCCTTCGAACTCACCTGAGATTATCTTTACCGAGATGCCTTCTTTTTTATGAAGCGGGATCATCTCAGGGGTTATGCTCTGATATCTCGGTTCCATGAACTTATCTTTCTTGGGAAGGCTTAGCCATAGCTGGTATCCCCACATTCCGTCTCCAGGGTTCTCTGGCATCTCACTGTGAAGTACGCCTGCTCCCGCACTCATCCACTGCACACATCCGTCGGTCAAGACTCCTTCACCACCCTTTGAGTCCTTGTGGCGGAAGCTGCCCTTTATCATATATGTTATGGTCTCGATGCCTCGGTGAGGGTGGGTTGGGAATCCAGAGATGAAGTCGTCCTTGTTCTCGCTCCGTATCTCATCAAGCAGCATGAAGGGGTCTATATGGTTCAACTCGCCTGTTCCGATAACTCGGTGTATTTTCACACCATCGCCGTCTGTGACGTTCTCTCCGTGTAGTATCCTTTCTATGCTGCAGTCTTTGTTTTTCATTTTAATCACCTCTTCTTATATTTTAGCAGCTTTTTTCAGGGCAGATTGTAGATAATAAAAAAAGATGTGCTATAATTCTT
>DAOVXI010000115.1 GCA_030636245.1 Deltaproteobacteria bacterium | reverse complement strand
CATTTTGAATGTCCAGCCATAACGCACCCCTATATTGAAAATATTTGCCTTGATCAGACATTTATTTTTAACATAAATATACGTATTTTTCAATAACTTAAGGTGAAAAGGATAGGTGTATAGAGACTCTACAGCTTCGGTTTTTCTTTTGCTCTTGCTTTACTTAATCCGAGTGAGCGTATCTTGTTCAGCAGTGTATTTCTGTGGACCTTCATGTGTTTTGCCGCTTCGCCCTTGTTCCAGGCGACTTCATTTAGGACAGCTCCTATGTACTTCTCCTCAAATTGTCTCAATGCCGCCTTATAGTCAATGCCATCGACCGGGTATCTTCTCCTGTCGACCCTGACCGCGGATATCTCCGCCGGAAGATCCTTTAGGGTTATCTCCGAGTTGTTCGGGGCTAAGACAACAAGCCTTTCTATCATATTCTCCAGTTCCCTTACGTTGCCGGGCCAGGCGTAGCCCTTAAGAGCGTTTATTGCCTCGGTTGAGATACCGAGGATCTTTTTTCGGCACTCCTTACTGTGGGTTTCAAGGAACCACTCTATGAGTAGCTCCATGTCATCTATTCTTTCTCTTAAGGGGGGAAGCTCAATGGGCACTACTTTAAGTCTATAATAAAGGTCTTCCCTGAAGTTGCCTTTTTTTATCTCTTCCTCAAGGTTGCTGTTGGTCGCTGCGATAACCCTTATATCCACGGCTATATCTTTAGTGCCGCCAACCCTTTGTATGATCCTCTCCTGAAGAGCTCTTAAGAGTTTTACCTGAAGGTTTATCGGAATACTACCGACCTCATCAAGGAACAATGTGCCGCCATCGGCAAGCTCGAACTTGCCTATCTTCTGGGTATTTGCTCCGGTAAAAGAGCCCTTCTCGTGACCAAAAAGCTCGCTCTCTATAAGCTCCGCCGGAACAGCTCCACAGTTAACCTCTACGAACGGCATGCCTAACCTTGAGCTCAAGTCATGTATGTTCCTTGCGACAAGCTCCTTACCTGTGCCGCTCTCACCGGAGATAAGAACACCGGAAGAAGCCTTTGAGACCATGCGTATAAGCTCAAAGACTTTCTTCATATTCTTTGAACAGCTTATTATCTCAACCTTTGTTTTATGTTTATTGAGCTCTTCCTTCAGGTAGTTAAGCTCTTTTTTAAGAAGCATCCTTGTCCTGTATCTTTCAAGAATGTTCATAACCATACTAGGGTCTATGGGGATCTTCAAGCAATCATAGGCCCCGAGCTTTCTAAGCCTTTCGACCTCACAGGGCGTTCTTGCTTCACAGATAAGAACTACGCCTGTGTCAGGAAAATATTCTCTTAACTCTTTTACGGCCAGGTAGTTCTCCTTTGAACTTCCGGTAAGCTCAAAAAATACCACCTTAAAGAACATACGCTTAAGCTTAGCAGCAGCCTCATCTTTAGAGCCTACGGTCTCGATATCATATCCGCTTATGGCATCCACCAAAGGCTTTCTTATATCGTCACTAGAGCTGATTATAAGTACAGCAGAACTTCCCATGACTCCCCCAGAGCAAAATCAGGACGAAGATATTCCTATATAAGTCAATTAACCTTTTAATTAAAAAAGGTACCTTTTCTAACTATAGCTGACGTTTTGGATGATATCAAGAGATGACACTATGTACTCTATCACAGTAGAATAAATAGAATGCGAGCTGATGTGACATGATGTGCTATATTAGTTTATAATCCTTTACTTTTCTGTATAAATGGCTTCTCTCTACGCCGATCGCCTCGGCTGTCTTTGCGATATTGTCTCCATTTTCCTTTAACTTTATAGATATGAACTCCTTCTCAAAGTTCTTCCTCGCCTCTCTTAAAGTACCGTTAAATATGGCATTTCCCGCACCACCTGAATCTTCACCCCTTATATATTGCGGCAAATCCTCCACACCGATAACGTTACCCTTGGACATTATCACAACTCTCTCCATGATGTTCTTAAGCTCTCTGACATTGCCGGGCCACGCATAAGAGCTAAGCTTATCAAGGGCTTTCATGTCTATCTTCATCTCATATGAGCCTGTCTGGTTTATGAAAACATTAAGAAAATGCTCAACGAATACAGGGATATCCACAGCCCTCTCCCTTAGCGGAGGAACATGGAATGGTATTACATTAAGCCTATAATAAAGGTCTTCCCTGAAGTTACCATTTGCCATCTCCTCTTTAAGGTCCTTATTTGTCGCGGCGATCACCCTTACGTCTACCTCTATTTTTTTAGTCCCCCCGACCCGCTCAAAGCTTTGCTCCTGAAGGATCCTAAGTACCTTTGCCTGGGTCTTAAGGCTCATGTCGCCGATCTCATCAAGGAAGAGCGTACCGCCGTCCGCCATATCAAAGCGGCCTTTCTTCTTGGCTATAGCACTTGTGAAGGCTCCCTTTTCATGACCGAATAACTCGCTCTCTATAAGCTCCTCGGGAATTGCCGCGCAGTTTAACGCAACAAAAGGCTTATCGTTTCGCTCCGAGCTTAAATGAATATTCCTTGCTACAAGCTCCTTGCCGGTGCCGTTCTCACCTGTTATCAGTATCCAGGATGTTGTGGGGGCGGCACGTTCAATGTCGCCTCTTAACTGCTCTATGACCGGGGCGTGCCCGATCATCTCATACTTGTCCTTCTCTCCCTGAATAAACTTGGTATTCGCTTCGGTAAGTTTCTTTCTCTCAATAGCATGCTCTACGGTAAGCACAACCTTCTCAAGAGAAAGCGGCTTCTCAAGGAAATCATAGGCACCAAGTTTAGTAGCCTTTACAGCCGTCTCAACACTACCGTGACCGGAGATCATGATCACGGGAAGCGACGGATACAACTTCTTTATCTCACCAAGTGCGGTGAGCCCGTCCATACCGCTCATCCAGATATCCAGGAGAACAACATCGGGGAGACTCTCCTTTAAATACTTTAGGGCACTCTCAGCATCTTCCGAGGACTGTGTTTGATGTCCCTCGTCAGAGAGAACACCGCTTAGCGATTCCCTGATGTTTACTTCATCATCTACTATAAGAACTGTACTCATATTGTTATTGTTTTTATCGGCAGCTCAATTAAAAAGCGCGTTCCTTTCGGCTCATTGTCTTTTATCCTGATATAGCCGTTATGATCGGCAATAATATTACTAACTATTGAAAGTCCGAGACCCGTACCCGCAGTTTTGGTTGAGAAGTAAGGCTCGAAAAGCCTTGGCTTGTCTTCCGGCGGTATACCGCTGCCTGTATCCGCGACCTCAAGCTTAGCTATCTGATGTTCAGTGTCAAACCTTGTGGTTATCTCAACACGTCCCCTCTCGTCACCCATAGCGGCAATGGCGTTGTCCACAAGATTTATTAATACCCTTTTTATCTGCTCTTTGTCTATCTCTAAAACAGGCATGTCATCATCAAGGTCTGCTATGAACTCAAAACCCTTGTGCCCGCTCCTATAAAAAGCAAGTATCTCTCCAACAAGTTCATTAAGGTTATTTGGTGTCGGCTCTGCCGCAGGCATTCTTGCAAAAGCACTGAACTCATTGACAAGGTTCTTAAGCTCTTCAACCTGACCGATAATGGTAGAGGTGCACTCGTCAAAGACAGCCCCGTCCTTTGAAGAGAACTTCTCAAGATATTTTTTCCTTAGCCTCTGGGCCGAAAGCTGAATAGGCGTAAGAGGGTTCTTGACCTCATGAGCTATTCTCCTTGCGACCTCTTTCCATGCAACCATTCTCTGAGTTTTAAGCAGGTTCGTAAGGTCATCCAGAACGGCTACCATGCCGACATAATCGCCTTTTTCATCCTCGATAGCCGTGAGGTTAACAAGTACCGATATAACCCTATCCTCAAGCTCGACCTTCATCTGCTTATCAAGAAAATCGGTTTTGAGTTCAGCCATCTCTTTTATCATGTCCCTTAAAGTGTCCCGCTCCTTTGGACGCAGCACATCCCGATAGTTCTTACCCAAGGCCTCGGTCTCACTTGAGCCGAGCATCTCAGCGGCTATCCTGTTAAAAGATGTAATTTCACCTACCTTGTCGATCGATATAACACCGGCAGGGATATTACCCAGAATTATCTCTATATAGCGTCTGCGTCTATCAAGCTCTAAGTTAGAGGCCCGCAGCTCAAGGTTCGCATGCTCCACTCTTTCCTTGCCGGACCTTAAGTCGTCCGTCATGCGGTTAAAAGAATTCACCAGCAACCCTATCTCATCCTTACGCCTGATATTTATTTTATAGTCAAGGTTGCCGCTAGCGATAGCATGAGTACCCTCGGCAAGCTCTGTTATGGGAACGGTTATCTCTTTTGCCAGCTGCTGACCTATCCAGATGGAGAAGAAGATAATGAGCAGTGTTATTATAAGAAGTATCGTAAAGTATGTTGCCTTAACCGGGTTCTTGATCAGCTTTTGCTGTTGAACCCCTTCAAATGTAGCGCTTATCTCCTTCATCTTTGCGACAAGACTTCGCGGAACATAGTAGCTTACAATGACCGCGCCCACAATGCTCTCGCCTTCGATACTTTTCGTTACTATAGGAGCGACACCTCTTACGACATCGCTTATGTCATGCGTTACGACATAACTTCGTGCCTCCTCCACCAAGGCCTTCTTAACGTCCTCTGCGTCAAGATCAGGCACCATGTTCTTATTGACCTTGCTTGAGAGAACATAGCCGACCCTTTCCTCCATGATGTTATATACCTCAATGGAGGAATAATCATGTTCCTTAAGTTTTAGGCTCAGAAAACCGTGGAGCTTAGGTCCCGGGCGAAGCATCTCTTCATGCAGAACGCCCTCGCTTATCATCCATGAACCACGCTGCACCCTGTCGATCGTGTCTTTATAGTAGTTCTGGGCGACATCAAGCGATTCCTTTAGTGAGTCCTCTATCTTAATATCGAACCAGCCATCGATACTTTTGTTTATCAGGCCAATGGCGATAACGAACAACAGCAGGCTCGGTACGATAGAGAGCCCGATAAATGAAGCGACCAGTTTGACCCTAAGCTTTGAACCGATAACCTTTCTCTTTGATTCAAAGAACAGCTTGACCGCGTTCCTTAAGATAAGGAAGATAAGCAATATCAATAATATTATATTGATATTTATAAGGCCAAGGATAAGTATGTTCGTGGCAACAGGTATATCGCCGCTTATGGCAGAGATATGCGATTCCAACCAGGTCACAACAACAATAGCCGCGACCACGACAAATATTATTATTACCTCTCGCCTTCTCTTACTTTTCTCTTGGATTTTGAGAATATCAGAATTTTGTTCCAAGGTTATATCCCTAACGCACTAAAAAGCCGCTTTCTATCAATTTCTTTCGAAACCATGATCAAACCACTCGGTCTCAAAATCCCACAGCTTTACAAAGAACATAAGATAATCAAGGTGAAATGGAAGTTTTACCGGATCGAGTTCGGCCTTGACCTTTATCCTGTAACTTTTCCCTGCAACTAGCTTTGGCATTGGAGAGATATTCATATCACTAACGGTGCTCATGAGTTTTTTCATCTCATTAAAGTCTTTTGTCTTTATGATCTCGCCTGATTCCTGCAATGTCACGGTGTACTCCTCAAGAAGCGAGTCGTACTTGACCGTGTGGTTAAACCTCCATGTCCCTATTTTGTCATCAGGCCAAAAACGTTTCACGCCATACATCTTAACTTTGAAGGTAAAGATCGTGGGCATACCGCTATTGATCGCCTCT